>JBBRPU010000095.1:0-10196 GCA_038227545.1 Candidatus Acidiferrales bacterium | reverse complement strand
TTGGGAAGAGTGAACGCTCCATCCTTGGAAACGGCAAAGTGGGAATTCTTCATGACCGCAAAGTTGCCGTGCATCCATGGGTGTACGTTGCACTTCACCGGGATGAACTCTTCTTTTTCGAATTTTTCGGACAGCGGCGGCGTTCCGGGCGGCTGCGACTTATTCCATTCATGGTTGACCTTGGCCAGCGGATGAATGTTGTGCGAAGTCTGGTCGTCATTCACGATTTTTAATTCCTGGTTGGTCTGGAACGCCAGCACATGCGGAATATACCGGCAGCCCTTCTGATCGAAGGTCACCGCCTGGGAGGGCGCGGCTTCGTCGGGAGCGCCGGCAGAAATGTAAACGACAACGTTGTCCAGCGCGTTGCTGGCGCCGGCAACTACGGTCTCCGTCGGCGGCGGTGTGGCATATTGCTTGGCGCAACTCGGCTCTTTCGACATGTCAATCGGCTTCTGCTTAGCCGGTGTGCCTTCATAAGTGATTTTGCCGCTCACCGAACCTCCTGCAGGCTTGGCGGCTCCGGCGAAGGCCATTGCTGCCACGCCGGTCATCAGAAAAGCTGCGGTAATGATTTGTTTGTTGCGCATGCGATTCCCCCTAAAAATTTCTTTCCTTGAAAATTATTGCTTGATACCCGAACCCGTCGGCGTTCCCGAGATTCTTTGCGCATTCACAATCTCGGCGCCTTCCTTGGTGCCCATCCAGATCGCCAACTCAGGACTCTTGTGCGACACCTGCAGCGTGCGCAGGTAGTGCACCAAGTCCCAGGCATCCTCAGGCTTGATTACGTCCGCGAACGAAGGCATCGGCGTGCCATCCACCCCGGTCATGAATATTTTGTACAGGTCGCGATTGGTGACCCCGCACTTGAACCGTGAACCTGCCGCAAAATTGTAAGGACGAATAGGCTGGTCGTTGCTGTCGGTAAGCGTTGAAGCGGACGGTCCGTCACCGCGGCCTTCCGGTCCATGGCACTTCCAGCATTCCAGCTTCTGAAAGAGTTCCTGACCGTGCTTGATGCTCGACACATTTACAGGCGTCTCGGCGGGAACATTCACGATCGCGCCGGGTTTCTCGGTGGCCCACCGTGGCGAAAACGTTTTTATGAAAGCCACCATATCCGCGCGCTGTTGATCGGACAGAGAAATCCAAGAGGGCATGTTGGAGTTGTTCAGCCCCCGACCCAGCGAATTATAGAGATCGTCGTCCGTTGGCAGCGTACCCGTGGGCGTGGAGCGGCACTTGAAAGTTGCCGCCACGAAATTGCGCGGCAAGATATTCAGGTACGGACCGTTCTCACCGTTGCCGTCGCCTCTGAATCCGTGACAGCCCCAGCAGAAGCGGTAGTACAAATGCTTTCCAGGTTCCGAGTGCCCGGTGAGCTTGCCGATGTGGGATTCCTGACGGGTCATACGCGCCGGAGCCGCCATTGGTGCCGCCGCGGGAGGAGCCTCTTGCGCCGGTGTCGCCTGTGCAGCGGACTGCGCCGATCCCTGATCCGAGGTCGCAGCTGCTTGCGCCTTGACGAAGGATGGAACAGCCAACAGCGCAACCGCCGCGAGGTACATCCACTTCAAGCTATGTTTGTATGCGCGCATGGTGGTCTCCAATCCTCAGAAAATAAAATCAAAGCCCAGAAACAGGCTGCTGCTGGTGACGTCGGCGCCGTTGATCGGCGATACGCCTCGCTGTCGCAGAATGGAATACTCGTTGTGAAACGCGAAACCCGCGCGGCTGGAAATAAATGGATAGTAGCGGTAGCCGAAGGTCAGCACATCCACATCGCCAAGATTTCCGGGCAGGCCTGGCAGCGCCTGTTGGGACATGCGCACCATTTCATAGCGGTTGAGGAGGATCAGCTGCGGGCTGTAGGTGTAGTGCGTTTCGATAGTGCCGACATTCCACGAAGGGCTGCGCGCGCCGTCGGGAAGAGACAGATAGGACGGCGTATTCGTTCCCAGGAAAGCGTTGTCGCTTCCGTGGACGAACATCGTAGTGAAATCCAGTTTCTTGTAATACCACAGGCCGAAAAAGCCCGCCCGGGTAAAGGATTTCTGGCCGAAGCCGTCACCCAGCGCGGAGCCGCCGGCAATCACCGTGTGGTACGTCGGAGCGCGTCCAACGTACGCGAAGGCTCCTACCCGTTGCAGTCCAAGGCTGCCGGCCTGAAAAGCCTGGCTGAAAGTGAGAAATGCATCGTAACCGTGGCCGTTGGGCAAGTCGGGATTTCCGTCGTTGCTGCTCAACAGCGCCACAGAGTAACGGGTGTAGTCGTTCCGGGAGTGCCCGGAAAGCTCCGCGCCCAACTGGTTGTCGCCGATGCCAAAGGTGAACAGGCTGGTGTCTTCCGTAGCCGGCTGGAAGTGATAGCCCTGGTAGGCCCCACCGTTTCCGGAGAGCGTGAGAGTGCGCTTTTCAGAGATGATGTTGTCCAGTTCGAACTTGCCGACCTTGACGTTGAGCCAGCTAGTTTTGAGCAGGTTGTCGAATCGCACGTTCACGGATTCAAAGTGAAACGATGCTGAGGTATCCGCCGACGGCACTAGCAGGAAGCTGATGTTCTTCGCCAGCGTACCTGCAGTCAAAATATCCAAGCCGGAGAGGTCGAAGCCGTGCGTCGTAAGCTGCCCCTCGCTGGTCAGTCCGGTGGTGGGATTCGTGATATCCGTGCGATTGACGCTCTCACGATGCCAATTCGGAGTCATGCGAAACGCAATCGGCCAGTAAGCCGGCTGCTGAAATACCGGGGCATCGCGATCGTTGCCCATCTGGTAGCCGTTGTCTTTGAAGGTCTGGCCAAAGTTATTGAGCTTGGGCCACGCCTCATGACACGCGGAGCAAGGCATCCCGTATTTCCTGGCAAACGCCGGGATCGCCATGGCGCTCTGGCTGCTGGCCAGCAGGAACACCGCCAGCAGAACGCCAAGGGTCAAACAATGCACGAGCGAAAAGGGAATTCTGCGAGCGGGTACAGAACGGGTCATGCCGCCTCCTCGTAACAAAGCGTGGTAATGGCTAGAGATGTGATGGTCGAAAGTGACGTGCGGTAGGAAAGGGAAAAGCAAGAGTGAGCCGCACACAACGGTGTAAGCGATGGCGATGGCAGCGCCTGTGTTGCGCGCCAGCCATTTCGCGAGAGGGTGCGAGTCAGGTTTGCGAACATGCCCATAGAGGTATAGCCCCGTTCCAAACATGGAAGTGGGGCAGTCCCTGAACCGTTGCGGATACTACTGCCGCGAAAAAATGAATGCAAGCGATTTATTAAGTTTATTAAGAAAAACTTTCGTGGAACGCGAAATACCATTTTTGGTAGGAGTTTTTCCGGCTTGGCGTTCCGCTGATGTAGCCGGAACGCGACAAAGGGTGAAATGATGGTACCCTTCGCAGGTTGTCGGTTCGTTTGAGCGTTTTAAGGCAATCAAGCTCGATGCATGCGTATTCGAGGTCCAGACGCCTTCAGGTCCTAACCCCCACAGCACGCGTCCGCGTGTACAAATTTCTTTGCGTGGCCTCCATTTCGGTGGCATTGCTTTTCGGCCCCGTGCGATCTCATGCGGACCAACTGCCGGGTGCCGGCTTTGCCTCGGAGCTCCTGGCCCCGGAATCGGAGGTGCTGCTGGCGGTTCACGAGGTACTGGAAGACCACATCATCCACGGCACCCGCGTCTTCGAACACGAACCCACGCTCACGGGTGCCGAAGAGGCTCCCTCCACTCCGCTCTTCCCGGCGTGGCGCGGCGGCGGCAAGGTCTTCTACAAAATTCGCAGTGATGTAATTGCCCCGCGGCACTTTCGGGAGAGTACCGACCTCGGAACCATCGCGGTACGCTACGTGATTGTCAGCCTCAACGGCCAACGCACTCGCGTGCAGATTGATGCCGTGTTCGTGGAGTCGGCGCATCGCGCGGTGCACAGCTCAGACGGCACTGTGGAGTCCAACGAATTCAAAGCCATTCAGGAGCACTTGCAGGCCATCCAATTCGGCGAGCAGCAGGCTTCGGACATGAAACGCCGCCGCGACAGCGCCGACCTGGTAAAACAAACCATCCTCCGCAAGCGCGAGGATGAAACAACTCTGCTGGCCTCCACGCAAACTTCCGTCAAAGAGTTGGAAGAGCGGCTGAAGGATTTGCGGCATGACGTGGAACGTCGCGTCAAACCTCCGGGTACGGATTTGAAAGCCGCGCCGTTTCGGTCCTCCGCGAAAGTGCTGACGCTCCCGGCCTTCACAGAAGTTGTCATCGTCATCGTCACGCCGCACTGGTATGGGGTGCAAACTCCGAACGGTCAAAGCGGGTGGATACCCATCGAGCAATTGGACCCGCTGCCTTGAGTACGCGCGCCGCAGTCCCTGGTTGGACATTTCGACGCTTCCCTGGGGCGTGCTTTCTTTTTTTTCTTACATTTACATCCGCGCTCGCGCAGGCCGTGCCCTACGCGCGAACTTTTCCACGATCCAAAGGTGAAGTGGAGTTGGCGCTCAAAGATTTGCAGGCTAACGCGGGACAAAAACTTCCTATCGTGGACGGATTTGTCGGCACCCTGGCTCAACCTCTGGAGCAATATGAGCGCGCGTTCTACCAATTTTCCATCGAAGTTCTGCCCGGAGCCTCCAGCGGAACATCGGGCGCAACTGCCGTGGTGCAGGTAAGCGCCAAAATTACCGCCTGGTACAAAGATAAAGATCCCGCGAAATCCGGGTACCAGGTTCTGCCGTCGAATGGGCGCCTGGAACTGGATTTGCTCGATCGCCTCGATGAAAAATTTGGAAACAAACCCGCTCCCGGCAGCGCGCGCGCACTCGCCACTTCAGGAATTTCTGCGCCGGCTCCCAAGCTGAATTTGGGCGCAGGACAGAACATTTTATCGGCTCCGGGAAATCCCATACCTGCGCCGGAAGGTACGGAAGAGTTGAACAAACTGCGCGTGGCGCGCGAAGCCGAAGAGAAGCGCATGCGCAGCCTGAATACCGAATTGCAAAGCCTGGAAGAAGTAAAAAAGAATCAAGCGCACCCGCTTAACCTGGTCACGGTGAAAAAAGCCGGAGCTCCCGTGCTCGCGCGCAGCGGCGATGATGCGCGGCTCTTGTTCAAGGCCGCGATGAACGACGAATTCGAGTTCCTGGACGCGGAAGGCGAATGGGTGCACGTGCAGATTTCGGGAGTGTCGCGAGGATATATTCGCCGCAGTTCCGTGGAGCTTCCGGAGTTGATTGCCCGGCGACTGCAGGATTCCGCAGATACGGAAGCCAACGTCAAGCCAGCGGCCTTTCGGGTGGCGCGTGAAGAGAAAAGTATTTTTCCGGGCGACTGGGAAGCACTGAAAGGGAAAGTCGTAAAGATTTACACCGTGCAGCCGGCCAGCGCAGATCCCAAAGAGACCAGTGCGCGTGCCAAGTTGAGCTTTGCGGCATCCCTGATGCGCAAATTTACGGCAGACTCCGCGACTGGCGCGGCAGATAGCAACGGTGTGGTGGTGATTTTTGATTCGGCCGATGGCGGAATCGCCGCGGCGACCGTTGCAAGCATTCAGCAACTTACTCAGAACTCTCTCAAGGAAGAAATGTTTTGGAAGCAGGCGTATCTTGACCCGCCGGAAACTTTTCAACTGAAACCCTAAGCTGAAAACACCCCACTGAACTATTGACGTGCGCCGTCGGAAGACTGGGCCCCAACTCAACGTTTTGCGGCGGTTCTGCTCTACAATGAGCATTCAAAATTCAAGGAGGCCAGGCCAACATGAAAGCTGCGGCGATTTTGATCGGGGCCGGTTTCGTGGGCAAAGCGCACGTTGAAGCGCTGCGCCGCTTGGGGGTCGAGATTCGCGGCGTGCTAGGCAGTACGCCGGAGCGTGGGGAAGAATCGCGCGCGGAGTTGGGACTGCCTCGCGCCTACGCCTCCATCGAAGAAGCCGCCGCGGACTCCACCGCCAGCGTTATGCATGTCTGTACGCCTAACTATTTGCACTTTGAGCAATCCAGCAAACTGCTGCGTGGCGGGAAACATGTGTTGTGCGAAAAACCGCTGGCCACGGATTCTCGTGAATCCGAAATGCTCGTGAAATTGGCCGCGGAATGCCGGCGCGCCGGAGGCGTGGCCTACAACCTGCGTTACTACCCGCTGTGCCATGAAGCAAAATCGCTGATCGCAAATGGCGCGATCGGGTTTCCTCTCCTGGCGCACGGGAGTTTTTTGCAGGACTGGCTGCTTCATCCCACGGATTGGAATTGGCGCCTGGAGCCCAAATTTGGCGGCGAATTGCGCGCCGTATCCGACATCGGCACACACTGGATGGACCTGGTAGCGTGGATCACCGGCAGAAAAATCACCGAGGTGTGCGCCGATCTGGCTACTACAATTCCGGTTCGCCAGCGCCCGCGCGGACGCGTGGAGACTTTTAAAGCGCGCACCACGAACGAAGTGGATGAAGTGCCCATCACCACCGAGGACTACGCTTCGGTGTTGTTGCATTTCGAAAACGAAATGCGCGGGGTTATGAGCGTTTCGCAGGTCAGTGCCGGACGGAAAGCGCGCTTGTGGTTCGAGATAGACGGCACCGAGGGCTCGCTGGCGTGGAATTCGGAGTCGCCCAACGATTTGTGGATTGGCAAAAGGGATGAAGCCAACCGTTTGCTCGGCAAGGATCCCGCTTTACTCAGTCCGGAAGCTCGCGGATATGCCGCCTATCCTGGCGGGCACACCGAGGGATATCCGGACACCTTCGTGCAATTGTTCCGTGATTTTTATGACTATGTGGAGGCCGGAGATTTTACCGCTCCGCAGAAATTTCCTAATTTCAAAACCGGGCACCAAGAATTGCTGCTCTGCGAAGCGATTGCCAAGAGCGCGAAAAAACGCGCCTGGGTCAGTGTGCCCGTCGAATAACGTTCAAGGCTTCGCAAGCGGAACAGTTTCGCGGATACCCTGCCCTTCCACGATGGTGTAAATGGCGTCCGGCTTGAGATTTTGCAGCTTTTCGATTTTTCCGCCGCTGGGCCAGCGGATTTCCACGGCCTCGATATTTGCGGCGGGGCCCAAACCGAAGTGCAGACGCAAATCATTCTGCGATAAATAACTCGCGCTGCCGCGAACTTCTTTGAATTGCATCATTCCACCGGAATGGACAGTTAGCCGCGCGCCGATGGCAGCGCGATTGCTCTTCGTGCCGACAAGGTGAAAAAGCACGCGATGGTTTCCGTCGTGATTTTCGTTGCGCAACAGACTGGGCGAGTCACCGACGTTCAGGACCACCACATCCACATTCCCGCTGTTAAAAATATCGCCAAATGCCGCGCCGCGGCTGGAGTGCATCGGCAATTCCCGCAGGCCGGCGGATTTTGATACTTCTTCGAACGTGCCATCGCGGCGATTGCGATGCAGCAAAAATGGCTGCCGATATTTTCCCGCGCTCTTGATCGCGTCGGCTTGCGGATAGACGTGTCCATTGGCCACAAAAATATCCGCCCAGCCATCGTTGTCCATGTCAAAAAACGAGGTACCCCAGCCTACATAGGGAAAACTGGGTTGCGCGATGGCCGATTTCCAACTGACATCGTCAAACGAGCCGGCCCCAACATTGCGCGCCAGAAAATTCGGCGCCTCGGCGAATTCGGTCGCAAACAAACTCCAGCGTCCGCTGTGATCGTAATCCGCAAAATCCACGCCCATGGAACTCATCTCCACGCCGTCACCACTCAACGCCACGCCGGTCGTCAGGCCCACATCGGTAAACGTTCCGTTGTGATTGTTGTGATACAGATAATTTGGTGTGGCGTCGTTGGCCACGAAAAGATCCGGCCAGCCATCATCGTCGTAATCCACCCACATCACTCCCAGGCCGTTGTAGCCTTTGGGATCCTGCACGCCGGTTTTTTTTGATACCTCTTCGAAAGTTCCGTCGCCGCGATTGTGAAACAACAAGTCGCCTTCGCCATCGAGTCCTCGCGGACCGCATTGCACCGGTATGCCCTGGTAGCGGCAATCTTTGTTGCTGCCGAATTCAGGAAGATGGTCGAGGTCCACGTGAACGTAACGGGAAACGAAGAGATCCACGTAGCCATCGCGATCATAATCGCCCCACGCGGCACCGGTACTGAAGCCGCCGCCGCGCACACCCGCCTTATCCGTTACATCCTCAAATTTGCAGCCGCCCAGGTTGCGATAAAGAGCATTACCGTTATATCCGGTGACGTAGAGATCCAGGTTGCCGTCATTGTCGAAATCCGCGACCGCCACGCCCATGCCCCAGCCGCGACGAGTGAGCCCGGCATCGCTGGTGATGTCTTTGAATTTTCCGTCCGGCTCCTGATGGTATAGCGTGACCAGTAGATCGCCGCCGCCCTTGCGAAAGTTATCAATGGTGGATCCGTTGACGAGAACAATGTCCAGCCGGCCGTCATTGTCACAGTCAAAAAGTCCGACTCCGCCGCTCATGGACTCGACGATGTAGCGTTTTTCTTCCGTGGAAATATGCGGAACGGTCAGGCCAACTTCTCTGGCGATTTCTTTGAAGACCGGGACAGGCGGGAAATCGGCGCTCGGTTTCTTTGCGGCGGGCTTAGCGATTTGTGCTGGCTGTCCGGCCTTGGCCTTCGATTGCAACAGAGTTGTTTGCGGAAAGGTCAGTGCGATTGCCGCGGTCGCAAACACACGCAAATAAAAAATGCGGCGCTGCATACTCAGGCGTTAATTGCCCGGCGCCTTTGGCGCGTACTGATATCGCAAAGTTGGCGGCAAACGGTCGGAACGCTGGCGGGTGTTGTACTCGAGTTGATAGTCGAGATGCGCCGGATCCGAGGGATATTCCTTTCCGGCGGGATACGGGTAAGACAAAGCGGAGTGGCGCGGTAGCGGCTCCACGGTAAAGGCGTCGGCAGCGTAGAAATCCATGTCCTTTTCAAAACCGTCGGCATAGAAGAAATAGTCGCGCACCCAACCGACCGGTAGCGCCGGCAATTTCTGCGGATCGAAATCCAGTTTCAAACCTTCGCCGGAGCCGAACACCGTGAACCGATCATCCGAAGCGCGCAGTAAATCGTGAACATCGCCGTAGCGCGTGTAATTCCCGGCCGCGCGAGCGTAGGGACCGGTTTTGCTGCGGCGTGTGAACGAATAGGTGGTGTCGCTCGCGGGTTTCAACCGCTGCTCCAGCGGGAATCCCAGAAATTCGAGCGCTGCTTTCGCGAGCGGAACTTCCGCAACATGCACGTCGGACGTGTCCGGCGTCTGGTCAATGCGAATGGCATCCCAGTAAATTTTCAGATTATTTACAATGCGAATGCGTCGCGTCCCTGGCGGGATTTTGCCGGTCAGCTCGGCCACCATGGTGCGCTCAAGTCCTGCCGGAAAACCCATATCATCTACCACACGTTTCCAGTTCCCCTGCGCATCCAGGGCTTCCACGTAGGGCGCGATCACTTTGATTCCAGCCTGGTCGGCGGCATACATCGAAGTGGCCGTGAAATAATCGGTATAGCCATCCATGATCAGCCGCAGCGGCTTAGTAGAATCCCAGTCGCCCAGATTCAATTCCAGCCAGTGCAGCTTGGCGAATCCTACAAACGGAACGGACTCGAAATCCGCAACATATTTGCGGTCGCGCTTTTCGATGAGCGGCAAAACATTGTTCCCTCGGTCGTCCCACGCGCCCGCAGGCGGACGCGCACCGCGGCTGGCGACCACGCGAAACTCCGGGAACGGCGGGGCGCTGACAAATCGCTCGTTGGGATTTACTTCGTAGGCGGCCGGATGGTCTACGGCCAGCAAGCGGACCTGATCGAGATAAACCGTTTCCTCCATGGGCTCAAGAAAACGGAAGCTCAACATACCGTTCAACGGGCGAACGCTGCGCGCGCCGACTTTGAGATATTCGTCGGGATCAGGCACGTCGCGCTCTCCCGGAGCGATCCAGTGCCCGACCACGCCAGGTCCGATCATGTCGGCAATAAATTCATACTCTCGCCCATTCCAGGAAAAAAGAACCGGGCAGGAGCTGCCGCGCCGGTCGAGCTCAGCAAGAGAATGGAATTTTTTGGCGGCAAGATTTATTTCGTCCTGCGGAACACCGGTAGGCCACAGCAGTCGCACGACCTCGACACTTTTTTCCGCGCCGAGCCCGGCGAGAACAGAGGTGGAATTCTGACCGAGATATCCGGATGCTCCGGCTACTTCCCACTTTTGATAGAGCGGTCCGGC
>JBBRPU010000094.1:0-10243 GCA_038227545.1 Candidatus Acidiferrales bacterium | reverse complement strand
TGCTTGCGCACTGCGGAACTTTGCTTCTCCACGTTTCTCTCCCCAAGCGTGAGCGAAAATCCAATGCGCAGGCAGCGTAGGCCTGACTGCTACGGGAGTCAAGGCAATCGGCATCTCCAGGCTTCTCTAGATGGGGCCCGCCCGCACGCGTGACAAACTGAATGGACCGTTGCAACGGCGGCTGGCAATTTTTTCGGGACGTGTTCCATGCAAAGTAAAGCGCGCTTCGAGGCGCCCTGCCGGGCCGCGAAGCGCGCATTTTTATTACGCTAGAACCGCAGCATCACATCGGCTTCGGATGCGCCGCCAATGCGTCGCGAAAGGCCTTCAGGTTGGACTTGTCCACCACCGCCGTTCCGGTGTCCACAAACGTCGGCATCGGCGCGGCTGGCGCGTTGTTCCACTCTTTAAATTCGTGCACCGCGTTGTGGTGCAGGTCGTCCAGAAATTTGAGCCCGTAATAACTCATGACGTATGGTTTCTGCGCAATCGTCGCGGAAATAACGCCCTTCTCCACGAAGTCCAGCGTCTCCGGATCCTTGTCGAACGCTACGATGGGCACTTTTCCTGAAAGATCCAGGCGATGCAGCGCTTCCGCCGCTCCCGAGCCGCCCGAAGCCTCCAGGCAAATGATCCCGTCAATTTTTTCCTTGGATGTTTTCGCCATCAGCGTCGAAATCTGGTCATTGGCGCTGCGCGGATCACCTTTGTCGTCCAGTGTCTGCGTGACTTTCACGCCCGGAGATTTCTTCAACGCTTCGTTCACACCGCGCACCCGCTCGTCCAGATTGAATTGCCCCGGGATGGACACAATCACCACCCGCCCCTGGCCCTTCAGCAGATCGCTCATGCGCTTGCCACTCTCCATGCCCGCCCGGAAATTATCGGTGCCAATGAAAGTCACGCGCTTGGAGTTCGGCGCGTCGGAATCGATGCAAATCACCGGTATTCCCTGGGCAATGGCGCCGTCAATGGCGTCTTTGAACAGGTCTACGCGCGCCGCCGACAGCAGAATTCCCGAGGGCTTCTCGCCCACGGCTTTGTTGAACGCCGCCAGTTCCTCTTCTGGCGAAAACTTCTCCGGCCCGCTGAACTCTACCTTCACGCCCAGCCATTTGGCGGCGTCCTGAAAGCCCGCTTCGGCCTCCTGCCAGTACGGCAGATTCACGTTGGTGGTCACGAAGACGTAGCGCTCTTCCTTCTGGTGATACGACTCCGTTCCGCACGACGCCAGTGCCATTCCCGCCACCAAAATTGCGGACGCGCAGATCCCTAAGCGAAGTGCGTTCATTTGCGTTCTCCCTTATTTGTCGCGGAGGTATTTACAGCTATGGGAATTTCAATGGGCATATATAGCCAACCCGTACGGCACCTGGAGGAATTGCCAGAGCCTATCACAAAGTTGTTCGCTCCGCCTCCAGCTTTGGCCCGCCTCCAGAACCCCGCTCGCGCTGCAAATGTCTCAAATGCCTTCGGCCCCTTGCTGCACCTTCGGTAATCGTTTAGCTACCAGTACCTAGGTACGGTTGCTCAACAAAATTCCGATGCGCCATAATCGCTAGTACTTTGTTTTGAGCGCTACCCGCATGCCCGCGCCAGTGCCATGAACTGACACGCTGACCTGGGGCAGTGTGCGCATTTGAAACGCTTTGCAGCGCTTTGAAACATTGGGCTACAGCTTTGTGGTTGCAGTAGGGAAGAGCGATCGCGACCTTGATACACCAGAATCTAGTCATGCTTGCTTTGCTGTCCGCTACCGCGCTGGTGGCGGTCTTTTTCGCCTACATTTACACCATCAAGCGTCAGACGTATCTCCTCTATTGGACGTTCGGTTGGGATTTATATTCTTTGCATTTTCTTGGCCCGGCGATCTCTAAATGGCTCCCTGAAGGTCCCCTCGAGATTGCTCTTGGGCTTTGGCTGTACGCGGCTGCTTCGATTTTGTTTTTCCTGGGCGCGCAGCTGTACGCCCAGCGTAAGCCGTGGATAATTCCCGCGATCATCACCGCCGCCGTCCTCGCCCTGTGGACTGCCGGCAACTCTTTGCATCTGATTTCCGTGTCCGTGACCATCCCCTCCGCGGTTCTGTTCCTCGCCATTTCCATAATCTTTCTGCAGGAAAGCCGCCGCCAAGAAACGCTGGCCGACCGCCTATTGGCCGTTTCTTTCGCTTCCTGGGCCATCCTCCGCATGTCGCTTTTCATTTATGTGCAAAATCCTCCCGAGGCCCAGCAAGCAGCGCTGCGTTCCATCGCTGCGGTGCCGTCGGCGTTTGTAGCCATGCTCATGGTCATGGCGCTTTACGAAGAAGAAAAGCGCCGCATCGAGCGCAACATGCTGGCGCTCTCGAATCTAAATCTGGCTACCTCCAGTTTCGTCGGCGGTGAAATCCAGCGCATGCTGTCGCAAGCTCTCGACCGTGTGCTGGGAGTTGTGCGCCTGCCTTGCGGCGCGCTGTTCCTCCATCACGGCGACCCCAATGGCCCCACCTCGGTAGTAGCCGTGGGCCTCGACGACGCTTTCAGCCGTTCCGTGCAGGAAGAGGGTCTCGACGATTATCTGGTCGGCCTGGTTGCGCGCCTGGGAGGTCTGCTGGGTTTCCGCGATCTGCGCGACGATTCACTTTCCGCCCTCGACAAAGAGCCGGCCATTCGCCGCTTCCGTGAGATTGCTTTGGCTCAAGGCCTGCGCAGCATCGTGGCCATCAGCCTTCAGGCCAAAGAGAGCGCCTTCGGCGTTCTGCTGCTTGGCACTTCCGATAGCCGCCGCTTCACTCCTGCCGAGCTCCGGCTGCTGCTCGCTCTCGGCCACCAGATCGGCATGGCCGTTGAAAACAGCTACCTCATCCAGCAGACTTCCCGCCGCTCCGAAGAACTCCACGTACTCAACGAAATCGGCCGCGCTCTCAGCTCCACCCTTAACAAAGAAGATCTGCTGCGCAAGGTCTGGGAAGAATTGCGCCGCCTCTTCGATGTTGAAAATTTTTACATCACGTCGCTTGACCCTTCCAGCGACGAGATGACTTTCGACCTTGAAATGATTGATGGCGCGCGCATGCCCAAACGCACCCGCCCGTCCGGCAATCACATTTCCGAATACATCATTCGCACCCGCCAGCCGGTGTTGATTCGCGACAACTATGTGGAAGAAGCGAAAAAGCTCGGCGTGGATCCGATTCGCACGCGCGGCTGCTTCTGCGGCGTACCGCTGGTGGCCTACGACCGCGCCATTGGCGCCATGGCGGTGTTCTCCGATAACGAGCGCACTTTCGACGAGGGCCACCTGGAGCTTTTGCGCGTGCTAGCCAGCGAAGCCAGCATTGCGATCGAAAATGCCCGCCTCTTTCAGGAAGAGCGCACCAAAGCGCGCCATCTCTCACTCCTCAATATTATTTCGCGCAACGCCATCGCCACTTTGAATCCTGACGAAATGCTGGCGAAGATTACCGAGCAACTGGAAGAAGGCCTAACCTACGACCACATCGGCATCGGCGTACTGGATTACGCCACGCGTGAAATCGTGGTGCAGGCGGAAGCCGGGAAGCGCCGCGGAAGCCTGGGGCAACGCATCCCGCTGGGTGCCGGGCTCATCGGCCACGTGGCTCGCAACGGCCAGATGGCTTTCTATCGCTCTGCCAACATCGCCGACGCCGCTCTCAAGCCTTTGCTGCCCGACACCGCCGCCGCCGTGGCGCTCCCGATTTTTTACGCCGAGCAGCTGCACGGAATTCTTTTTGTCGAATCTTCCGTTGCGCTGGAATTCTCCGATGAAGAAGTGCTGCTCATCCGCACGCTCGCAGACCTTATTGCCGGCGCGCTGCACAATGCCTACTCCTTCCAGAAAGCGCAGGAGCAGGCCATCACCGACGGCCTAACCGGCGTCAAAACTCATCGCTTCTTTATGGAAGCGCTCTCCGCCGAATGGAAGCGTTCCACGCGCGCGGCGCGCGCTTTCGCGCTGGTCCTGATGGACCTAGATCGCTTCAAATTCGTCAACGATTTCTACGGCCACCTTGAGGGCGACCTGGTATTGCAGCGCGTCGGGCACATCCTCGAAACCAATTGCCGCCGCTCCGATGTGGTAGCGCGCTATGGCGGAGACGAATTCGTCATCCTCATGCCGGAAACCAACATGGAGCACGCGCGCCAGCTTTCTGCCAAGCTGCGCAGTTGCGTTACCGCCGATGCGCTGTTGCGCGAAAAAAATATCAGCGCCAGCTTTGGCATCGCCTGCTACCCGCTGCACGGCTCTTCGCCGCAGGAACTGATCCAGGTGGCCGACGCCTCCATGTATCTTTCCAAGCATCAGGGCGGCAACACCGTCTCCACCGCCGACCATTTCGATCCCAATGAAGCCAAAAAGTGGAAGCGCGATGTCCTGGAAGCCTATCTCGGCGTTACCTTGAAACGATTATTCTCCACCGGACCCGAAGCCTTCGAAGAAATTTATTCGCGCCTTAAGCAATTCACCGAGTCGCTGGCCATGACCGAGCCGGTGACCGACAAGCCCGCCGCGCCTTTGCAAGGGCCGCAGGCTCTGCCGCAGGCGGTACTCGACACAGTGACCTCGCTGGCCTTCGCGATTGATGCCAAGGATCACTACACCCAGGGGCATTCACAAAAAGTTTCCGCTTACGCCGCGCTTATCGCGGAAGCCATGTCCATGACCGAAGCGGAGGTGGACGAGGTTCGCCTTGGCGCGGTCTTACACGACATCGGCAAAGTTGGCATTCCAGAAGTGATCTTGAATAAGGGCGGCGCGCTGAATCCTGAGGAATGGGAAACCATGAAGGGCCACGTCATCTTCGGCGCCAAGATCCTCGAGCCGCTGACGCCGCTCGCGCGCATTCGCGAGATGGTCCTGCATCATCACGAATATTTCGACGGCTCCGGCTATCCGGACGCTTTGCTGGGCACGGAAATTCCGCTGGGTGCGCGCATCATCGCCGTGGCCGACGCCTACGACACCATCACCAGCGACCGCGTGTATAAAAAGGGCCGCCCCTCGTCCGACGCGCTAAAAGAGTTGGAACGCTGCGCTAACGCGCAGTTCGACGCCAACATCGTGGAAGTTTTTGTGCGCACGATGCGCCAGCTTCCCAATCCCATCATCGAAATCGCCACGGTAGTCCCCGCTCCTCAAGGCTAGCCGCGGCGTCTTCCTGAAGGCTTATTTCTTGTCCAACGGCACATCCTTAATGGGCACATCGGTGTGGCCTTCCAAAATCTCAAAGCGCCGCTGCTCTTCCTTCTTGTAGGTGCCCTGATCCGGATACATCTGTTTGATCAGTGCTTCGCTGTCAAAATTATCATTGGCGATGGCCGCGTTTTTGAACACAATCGTGACCCGGTAATCCCATCGCCCGTCTTCGCTGGCGTGCAAGCGCGGCGCCGCCATGCTCACGCGCAAAATACGCCCCAGCTCGATCTCTTTCTTCAGAAGGGGATAATGGTTTTTCTTGAAAAGGGTCAGAAACTCGTCCGCGTGCCCCCACTTGGTCTTGTAATAATATTCCACCACGAAAGGCTCGTCCTTCGCTTCCGCCGCGGCCATTCCGCTCTGCAGCGCGCCGGCACTCACGCGCGATCCCGCCACCACAACAGCCACCACCCCCAGTGCCAACGCCCAGAATTTCCTTGCCGTCTTATTCATCGCATCTCCTTCTTCACCATGATTCGCTGCGTAGCGCCGCATAGTACCTCGCCACCCCACCGCAACGCCATTCGCTTAGCCGCGCCGAGGGAGTGGTTAGCCGATTCGCGTTGCCAAATCTTGCAGGGCAAGGCAGACTGGATAGTGCCTGGGGGAAACATTTCCTTGAGCGAATTGGCCCACCCGCCCGGGCTTTCCCTAGGATTCCCTTACCATAATTGTTATAACTAATGTCCCTGTGGAGTATGAAGTCCGGTTCGTGTTCGTTGTCGCTGTCGCTGCTCACTTCCAATTGTTATCGCGAGGCCGAAAATCTCAGCCCTAGGTAGCCCATCCAAGCGGTCCAGGTCCACTAGTGCGTCCCCAACCTTTCCGCAGTTAAAAAAGGCCCGCACCGGAATCGCGGGCTTCGATGAAATCACCGGTGGCGGTCTGCCCGCCGGACGTCCCACCATCGTGTGCGGCGGTCCGGGTTGCGGCAAGACCATGTTTGCCATGGAGTTTCTCGTTCGCGGCGCGACCGATTTCAACGAGCCCGGTGTGCTCATGACTTTTGAAGAAACCGGCGAAGAGATGACGCGCAACGTGGAGTCCCTCGGATTCAACTTGCACGCATTGGTGGGCAAGAAAAAGATATTTCTCGACTATGTGCGCGTCGAACCCAGCGAAATTCAGGAAACCGGTGAGTACGACCTGGAAGGGCTGTTTATTCGCCTGCAGCACGCCGTGGATTCCATCGGCGCCAAACGCGTGGTTCTCGACACGGTGGAAGCGGTCTTTTCCGGTTTCGCCAACTCTGGCATGCTGCGCGCCGAAATCCGCCGGTTGTTTCGCTGGCTGAAAGACCGCAACCTCACCACCGTAGTTACCGCCGAGCGCGGTGACGGCACGCTCACCCGCTATGGCCTGGAAGAATATGTTTCTGATTGCGTGATCAGCCTGGACCATCGCGTCAACGATCAGGTTTCTACCCGCCGCATGCGCATTGTCAAATATCGCGGCTCCGCTCACGGCACCGATGAATATCCTTTCCTGATTGACAGTAAAGGCTTCTCCGTTCTGCCACTGTCGGCTATTCGCCTGAATCACAAAGTTTCGAAAGAGCGCGTCTCTTCCGGCGTGAAAGATCTGGACACCATGCTGGAAGGTCAGGGCTTCTTCAAAGGTTCCTCGGTCCTCGTTTCCGGAACCTCCGGCTGCGGCAAATCCACGCTCGCGGCCCACTTCGTCAATCAATCCTGTGCCGACGGAAAGCGCGCTCTATACATCGCTTTCGAAGAATCCGCCGCGCAGGTTACTCGCAACATGCGTTCCGTGGGCATTAATCTGGGCCGCCACATCAACAAAGGCCTGTTGCATTTTTGCGCCTGGCGTCCTACGCAGCACGGCCTGGAGATGCATTTGCTCCGTATCCACGACCTGGTGGAAAAATTTAATCCCGCAGTGGTGGTCGTTGATCCCATCACCAATCTGATCAGCGCCAATATCCATGAAGTTCACGGCATGCTTATGCGCCTGCTCGATTTCTTGAAAGGTCGTCAGATCACCGCCATGTTCGTTACGCTCACCGCCAATCAAGGGGCGGCGGAACAAACCGAAGTGGGCATATCTTCATTGACCGACACCTGGATTCTCTTGCGCGACGTGGAGCTCAACGGGGAACGCAACCGCTGCTTGTACGTGTTGAAATCGCGTGGCATGGCTCATTCCAACCAGGTCCGCGAATTTGTGCTCAGCTCGAAGGGCGTCCGGTTGCTGCCTGCTTACGTTGGCGCGGGCACCGTGTACACCGGCTCCGCGCGCCTCGCGCAGGAGGCTCGGGAAAGCGCCGGAGCCCTTCTCGAAGAACAGCAACTGGACGATCAGCGCAAGCAGATTTCCAGCCGGCGCCACCTTCTGGAATCGCAGATTGCCGCTTTGCGCTCCGAACTGCAGAATGGCGACATAGAATTCGAGCGCCTTACCCAGCAACAAACAAAACGTCAGCAGCGCCTGGTGCAGGACCAGGCCAATATGGGCAAGATTCGTGGCGTAAATTCAGCCAAAAAGGCCGTGACCCAGTGAGGAGCTCGAAAGTGAAAGCGAAATCCGCCCAGGCGAAATCCGGCGTATCCAAGACCGCGGCGGTCAAATCTACGATGTCGGACTCTTCGAAAAGCTCTGCCGTCACGCTGGAGCTGCGCTTGTACGTGGCTGGGCAAACGCCGAAATCGCTGGTCGCTCTAAAAAATCTGAAAAAGATCTGCGAAGATCATCTTCGGGGCCGCTACCGGCTGCACGTCATAGACCTGCTGAAAACTCCGCAGCTGGCCCACGACGATCAGATTCTCGCGATCCCTACGTTGGTTCGCAATCTGCCGCACCCTATTCGCAAAATTATTGGCGATCTCTCCGACACCCAGCGGGTCCTGGTCGGCCTGAACGTCCGGCCGCAAGACGAGCACCATGAAGCCTAAGCGAAAAAAACGCGCTGTGGCTAAACCGCGCAAGAAAGCCGCCAAAGTGCCGGGTCGGCGGTACATCTTGCAGCTCTACATCACCGGGCAAACTCCTCGCTCTTTGCAATCGGTCGAAAATCTCCGCGCGCTCTGCGATAAATATTTGCCCGGCCAATTTGACCTGGAGATCATTGACATCTATCAGCAACCGGCCATGGCCAAGGAAGGGCAGATCATCGCGGCCCCCACACTGGTCAAATCCATGCCACTGCCCTTGCGGCGGCTGGTCGGCGATTTTTCAGATAAGGAACGCGTCATTCTTGGCCTCGATCTGCCTCCGGAGAGGGAGTAGCGATGCCCAAGCGGAAAAAGCGCCCCGTTCCCACCGCACATGCTGGTGGACTCCGCGCGCGCGTCGCTGAACTGGAAGAAACCCTTCACGCCATACGCATGGGCGAAGTGGACGCCGTGCTGGTAGCTGGCCCGGAAGGCGACCAGGTGTTCACGCTGCAAGGCGCCGAGCATCCCTATCGTTTGATGGTCGAGACCATAGACGAGGGCGCGGCCACCCTGGCTGACGACGGCACCGTCCTGTACGCCAACCGAAGTTTTGCCGAAATTTTCAACGTGCCGCTGGAAAAATTTATCGGCGCCCCGCTCAACGATTGTGTCTTCGGGGAAGATCGCGAGCTGCTGGCCACTCTGGTTGCCGACGCCAATAACAGTATTGTTCGCGGCGAAATTCGTCTCGACAGCCTGAAAGCCCGCCCCCGCACTATCCGCCTCACGCTCAGCCCGACGCGCGAACATGGGGTGCACACCATCTGCGTGGTGGCCACCGAGCTGACCGAGCTTATCGAAACCAACGAAGCGCTGCGCGTCAGCGAACTTTCCCTGCGGCAGCTTTCCGCCCGCCTGTTGAAACTTCAAGATGAAGAACGCCGCCGCATCGCGCGCGATTTGCACGACACCACTGGGCAGAAAGTCGCGGTCCTGTCCATGACCCTCGACCGCCTGGCCAAAGTTCTCGAATCCAGCAAGCCTGTGGTTGTGGACGCGCTCGAGGAATGCCGCGAAGTCGTCTCCAAGATCGGAGAGGAAATCCGCACCCTTTCTTACCTTTTGCACCCACCGCTACTGGACGAGTGCGGGCTGGCGTCCGCGGTGCTCTGGTACATTGAGGGCTTCAAGAAACGCAGCGGCATCCAGCTGAATGTGAGCATTGATGAAGATCTTGTGCGACTTTCCACTGATGCGGAGACCGCGTTGTTCCGCGTCCTGCAGGAAAGCTTGACCAACGTGCACCGCTATTCCGGCAGCGCCAGCGCGGACATTCGAATTTTCCGTTCCGCGGGCGAGGTACACCTGGAAATTGTGGATTTTGGCAAAGGCATACGCGCCGCCACGGATCGTGCGGCGGTTTCCGGCACGCCAACTTTGGGAGTCGGCATTCCGGGCATGCGCGAACGCGTGCGCCAGCTCGGCGGGCAACTGGAAGTTGAATTTGGCGCTGACGGCACCCGCGTGCATGCCTCTTTGCCCGTCGAGGCGTTGCCGGCGGGAACTCCGGATCAGCTGGAGGCTAATTTTTTTGGCGAGTCCGCGCCCGCCAGGCCCGGTGCGCTAAAATCCCGCGGCGCTGAATAGCGAAGTGCAAATTTCCTCACGAGCGATTACCACACCACCGGGCAAATTCTCTAGAAAAAACCAACTTCCGCGCAGCATCTCCCGCGAATCCTACAGCCTTCCCCCGATTGCCGCGTACTTCGTCGAAGACAACTATGGACTGTGAGCCTTTAGCTGCCGTGGCAGCGCTCCTACTCCTACAAGTCGAGGTGCATTATGAGTGACAAACAACTAAGTGGGCTACGCGTAGCAATCCTAGCTACCAACGGCTTCGAAGAAGCCGAACTGCTTGAGCCGCTCAAAGCGCTAAAGGATGCCGGCGCGGACATAACGGTCATTGCTCCCAAGAGCGGCAAAATTCAAGGCATGAAGCACGACGAAAAATCGCAAAGCGTCGTCGTGGATTCCACCCTGGACAAAGCTAACCCTGCCGATTTTGACGCGGTACTGCTGCCCGGTGGCGCGCTGAACGCGGACGCTCTTCGCGTAGAGCCCGCCGCGCAGAAATTCGTTCAGGAAATGGATCG
>JBBRPU010000093.1:0-10285 GCA_038227545.1 Candidatus Acidiferrales bacterium | reverse complement strand
GGCCCGATAACCCAGGTCTGGACCGCCGAGCACACCGCCTGCGAACCGGGCCACATGTTTCGCGACGTCATGATTTCAGGTCCTTTCCGCCGCTGGGAGCACAACCATCTGTTTATTCCCGACGGCGCAAACAGTAGTTGGCTTGAAGACCGAGTGGAGTATGAATTTCCTCTTGGGTGGCTCGGAAAGTTGGTTGGCGACGCCTATACGCGGCGGCGGCTTTTACGCATGTTCGAATTTCGGCACCGCGTAACCGCGGAGGCCGTGGCCGACAAGGCTTGAGTTCGCGCCTCGCGGAAAGGCGTTTGCAAGGGCCTCGATACTTGCGCAAAATCCCGCAGATGCCTCAGGATTGGTGTTCATCTCTGGTCATTTTTGTATTCGATTGAGCTCCTGAAGGACTTTGCGAGCATGGCGACGAGTGCGGACGTGGTGGTCATCGGTGCGGGGCTTGCGGGCTTGTGTTGCGCGCGGCGCCTTGCCGAAGCGGGTGTCAGCTTTCAGATTGTGGAAGCCTCCGATGGCGTAGGCGGCCGCGTGCGCACTGATGAAGTGGAAGGTTTTTTGCTGGATCGCGGGTTCCAGGTATTACTCACGGCTTATCCGGAAGCGCGCCGGGTCCTCGATTATTCCCGCCTCGATCTCAAACCGTTTTCGCCCGGAGCACTCTCGTGGTTCGCGGGGCGCATGAACCGCTTGGTGGACCCGTGGCGCACTCCGGGGATGTGGCTGGAAGGTTTGCGGTCAGACTTCGGCACTTTCGGTGACAAGCTGCGCATGGCACGGCTGCGCAGCCGCGTGAAGCGCAGCAGCATCGAGGAAATATTTCGCCGCCCGGATCGCGCGACGAAAGACACGCTGAAGAGTGCAGGCTTCGGCCAGGAAATCATTCACCGGTTTTTTCGCCCTTTTCTGGGCGGCATCCTCCTCGACGGTGAATTGAAAACTTCCAGCCGCATGTTCGAATTTGTTTTCAAGATGTTGTCGGAAGGAGATACGAGCACTCCAGCGCGTGGGATGCTGGCCATTCCATTGCAGCTGGCCGAAAAAATCGGGACGCAGGCAATGCGCCTGAACTCACGTGTGGAATCGCTGCACGAAAATGAAATTACCCTGGCGGGTGGCGAAACTATCCGCGCGCGGGCCATCGTCGTCGCCACCGACGGACCTTCCGCAGCGCATCTGGTCGGTGAAGCGGAGGTGGCCTCGCGCAGTGTGAGCTGCTTTTATTACTCCGCCGAGGAGCCCCCGGTGCAGGGCCCGATACTGGCGCTGAATGGCGACGGCGCGGGACCCGTAAATAATTTTGCCGTGATGAGCCAGGTGGCACCGTCTTACGCCCCGGCGGGAAAGCACCTGATTTCTGTTTCCGTGCTGGGCACCCAGGAACTTACCGACGCGCAATTGAGCGGTTTCATCATCGCGCAAATGAAAAACTGGTTTGGGCCGGTAGCGCGCACCTGGCATTTTCTGAAAAGTTACAAAATTCCCCACGCCCAGCCACAGCAATTTCCCGGGGCGCTGGAGCCGCCGCAGCGCTCTGTCCGCGTCCGGCCTGGCATTTATGTTTGCGGCGATCATCGCGACAACGCCTCCATCAACGGCGCGATGCTCAGCGGCCGTCGCGCCGCGGAAGCGGTGATCGAAGACTTCGCGCGTTAGAAAATTCTCTCGCGCAGACGTTTCCCACATTTCCACACACCGCCGCGACGCAGGACTTGCGTACTATTGACCGGAGTACTTCCAACTTCGAAACTGGGCAAGTATGGCGCGTTACTCAGCCCTCCTCGGCCTGCAGGTTGAAGTGCAATATCGCGCGGGCGATATTCTTTTGCCGGCCTCCGGCACCTTCGTCGGGGATACCGGACGCTCCGTCTTTCTGGAGCAGAGTTTCGAACAGCGAGGGCAGCGACGGAATTTTCGCTGGGAAATTCCCTATCAATACATCGTGCGGCTGGCGGAAAAGAATGCGACCGCGACGGCTTCCATCGCTAAAGAGTCTACCTCCGCTCGCGAGTGTGGCTCGGCTGGGACTGCTCAGGAATCCAGCTCCCCGGAAGCGTCTGCGGTGGTGGAGCCAGCGGGAGATGCGGTAGAGGCGGAAGAGCATGAAAACGCGCATGCGGCCGCTGCAGGCTATGGCTCCAATATTGCCGTGATTTGTCCGCGCCCCTTACGTTCGAACAGCTGATAATTCCTTCACTCTCTTAAGCGGTTCTGTCCTCTCGACGAACGGAAAAATCCCTCGTTACGCTACAATCAGCGCTTGAGTGCGCTGTGATTTCCCCGCACACAAACACGGAGGCCTGGTGAACGCCGCTATTGGACCGCAATCGAAGATTGGATTTATTGGCTTGGGCCTGATGGGCAGACCCATGGCGTTGAATCTCGTAAAGGCCGGCTTCCCGGTGACGGTTTGGAATCGCACCGCCTCACGGGCCGACGAGCTGGTTTCCGCGGGCGCAAAGGTTGCCGCGTCGCCGCGGGAACTGGCTGCCGAATCTGATTTGCTGATTACCATCGTCAGCGACCCTCCCGCTCTAGAAGAAGTTCTGTGGGGCGCCGACGGCGCGATGCAGGCGCTGCGGCGCGGCAGCATTTACATGGACTCCAGCACCGTGTCGCCGGATCTGGCGCGCAAAATCGCCGCAGCCTGCGGTGAACGGGGCGTGCGTTTTCTGGACGCGCCGGTGACTGGAGGAGACTGGGGCGCGAAAAAGGGCGAGCTGATCTTCATGGCCGGTGGCGACGCGGCAACGCTGGCGGAAGCCGAGCCGGTGCTGAAAGTTCTCGGTAAGAAATGGTTTCATCTGGGGGAAAACGGCGCGGGCCAAACTATCAAGCTGGCCATGAATTTGATTCTGGCGTTACAGGTGGACGCGCTGGCGGAGGCGATTGCGCTGGTCACCGCCGCCGGTCTGCTGGGCGAGAAACTTGTCGAAGTGATGCAATCCAGCATGGCGCGCTCTGGAGTGCTCGACGTGAAGTCGCAGAATCTGCTGAAGGGCGAATACACGCCGAGTTTTCCGCTGCGGCTGATGCATAAAGATATGAAGCTGGCGCTGGAGCTCGCCAGACAAGTCTCAGTGGAATTGCCTGCCGCCACCGCCGCGTACAAGACTTATTCGAAGGTTAAGGACGAGGCCAAAGAAGACCTCGATTATTCCGCAGTGATGAAGTTCTGGAAAAAGTAGCGGTCTAGTTTCGCGTCAAAATTAAGGCCGGGCGCTAGGCGAGAAAAATCCAATCGGCAGATCGCGCGCCGTGCGCAAGCCCGCGGGCGCATCCAGAATTACTGGAATCGAATTCACGACGACGGACGCTGTTGTGATGTCGCCCGGCGACCCGCCCGGAATCACCAGGCTAATGTTGGGATGGCCTTGCAGTTCCAGCGTGTCTCCTGGATCTTTTGCGCCTACGTACATCTGCAGTTCCAGGTGAATCAATTCTTTTCCGTTAGCTAATCCGCGCGCTATCTGGTGCACGCCCGCGGCTTGACCGGCTTCCACGGTCAGGAATTCTGTTTGCACGCGTTCGCTAGCCACCATCGGCTCAATCGTTTCGGTAATTTCATCGACGGCCAGGTTCAAGCTGTCCGCCACCAGCGCGACGGATTCCGGCAGTCCCACGTGCTTGATGGTTCCGGCGGCGACTTTCTCGCGAAATTCCTCCAGCGTTATGCCCGCGCCAATTTTTTTCTGCAGCGGCAGCCGGCGTTTCCCGCCGTCTACAATGCGTCGCCCGCTGACGTGCTCAATACGCTGCGAAACCGCGGCCAGCGTGACGATCAATTTGTCCAACACGAAGCCGGGGTTCACGCCGGTGCCCACCAGCGCAACGCCCCAATCCTTGGCGGCCTCATCGAGCTTTTTCGCCAGCTCGGGGTGCGTGCGATAGGGATACGCAAGTTCTTCGCAGGTAGAAACCACGCAGGATTCCGCTTCCAGGCACGCCAGCAACTGCTCCATCACTTTGGGCAACGAAGACGAAGTGGAGTGAATCACCACGTCCGCGGCCTGGCCCAGCACTTCCGACGCGTCATCGGAGATTTTCACGCCCCAGGGGGCATCCGAAGCGCCCACTACTTCTCCGAGGTCGCGTCCTACTTTCGCGGGATCAGAGTCAATGGCGCCAATAATCTCGATGGCCTGTTTTTCCCGCATCAATTTCGCGATCGAAGCGCCGATAGGGCCGACACCATACTGGATGGCGCGAATTTTCTTTTTCACGTCGTCTCACTTCGCGCGGCTCACCGCACACCGCGCATTTTGGTTAGAACGGAACAGCTACGATAAAGGAATTTGGCAATGCAGGCAATGTGAAAGGCCGGAAACGGAATGCCAGCTTGCGGCCCCGCTTTGCCAGGACGCATACTTCCCACATCGGAGTGACACTAGACAAACTATATGCCCGCGAAAAAACTCACGGCCGAAGAAGTGAAACAACACTTGAGCGAATTGGAGGGCTGGAGCTTGAAAGATGGAAAACTCCATCGCGCCTTCGAGTGTAAGGATTTCGTCACGGCTTTCGGGAACATGACGCGCGTGGCCCTGGTGGCCGAGTCCATGAACCATCATCCCGAATGGTTCAATGTCTACAACAAGGTGGTCATTGATTTGAATACGCACAGCGTCAGCGGCATCAGCGATTTTGACTTCAAGCTGGCCGCCAAGATTAACAAGATTTTTGGCGCGTGAGCGGGTTGCCGGTTTTTTCGTGTGCTCATGTACTTTCCCGACATTTGTTCCGTAAGCGCATTGACTCCTTACCCCATTGAGCCACAATAGTTATCCCCTTCTTTAGTCAGAGGACTACCTCTCTAGTCTCGTCAATACGGTCGTCTCATGAAGTTTCATTTCGGGCCGCGATGCCGCAACCGTCCGCGTGTCGCTATACGCCTGCGAGTTGTCAATTTCACGCTGCAAGGTGAGCTTCTATCTGACGGGGACAGGCGCGACTGATGCCTCTTTCCCGTACGCTACGGTTCCGCCGGCGCCTCTTCATAGCGGGCGCAGTTGTGGGCTTGATTCTATTGGCCACTTTTTATCTGGTATTTCACAATTCCGCCCAAGCGGCGGCGCGCAACGATTGGGTCGCTCACTCCCAGGAAGTCCTCACCGTCATCTCTCGCGCACGCCTGGCGCCTGCCGGCCTGCAAAATCAAGTTTGGGCCTTTCGTTCCACGCACGATGCGGAGCTGCCTCGCCGGTTTCCCGATTTTCTCCAAAGTCTAAGTTCGGATATCCATCACTTGCGGGAAATCACCGCCGACAATCCCGCGCAACAGGTGGTGTTGGCTGAATTGACGCCGATTCTGAGCAATCAGATGGCGTCACTGGAGCAGGCCATGCGCCGCGCGGTTCTGGCACCCGATGAACACACCGACCTCGCTTTTGATTGGTCGCTCCCGACACCGCTGTCTGACCACGTGCAACGCCTGTTTCAAGTTCTGGAATCCAACGAGCGCTCGTTGCTCGCCGCCAGGACCGGCGCCGTCCGCAACAGCGTGTTTCGCGACAACATGATTTTTCTTTCCGCCGCGACACTGACCTTCGCGGTGCTGGCATTCGCCGGCTGGTTGGTCTCCCGCGAACTGGTAACCCGCGCCGAGCTGCAAGTTGGTATCGGCGAAGCCGCGGAGCTCCTCGGGGTCAAGTATGAAGATCAGCGCACCAAACTGGGGCACGCAATAAGAGAGCTCAACGTGCAGATTCGGAAACGCCAGCACGCCGAAGCTGATTTGCAAATATTGAATGGCGAACTCGAAAAGAGAGTTGACGCCAGAACACTGCAATTGCAGGAGGCCAACAACGAACTGGAAACATTCAGCTATGCGGTTTCGCATGACCTGCGCGCACCGCTGCGCCACATGGAAGGCTTCTCGCATTTTCTGCGGCAAAAATATGGGCCGGGTTTACCGCCGGAAGCCCAGCATTATCTTGATCGCATTCGCGCTGCTACCACTCATATGAGCGATCTGGTGGAAGGCTTGCTGCTGCTACCTCATGCCGGCGCGCAACCGCAAAACTTGCTTCCAGTATCGCTGCAAGCTTTGTTCGAGGAAGCTCGGTCGAAAATGCAGCCGGAGCTGCTGAAACGTGAAATAGACTGGCGTGTCGGAACGCTCCCGGAAGTGCTGGGGGATTCCGTCCTGCTCGCTCAGGTGTTTGCCAATCTGCTTTCCAACGCCGTGAAGTTTACGCGCTTGCAACCCCACGCCATCATCGAGGCGGGAAGCTGCGAGAAAAATGGCGAGCGAGTGATATTCGTGCGCGACAACGGCGTGGGCTTCAATCCGGATTTCGCCGCAAAACTGTTCGGCGTCTTTCAACGCCTGCATCGCCAGGATGAATTTGAAGGCACGGGCATCGGGCTAGCCACGGTGCAGCGCATCATTCGCAGGCACGGCGGCCGCATCTGGGCGGAATCCGTAACGGGCCAGGGCGCAACCTTCTTCTTCACATTACCGGCGCCGCGAAAAATTACTACGGAAATGGATTCTCTAGTGGGAGCAGCTGCATGACTAATCCTGAATACGAAATTCTACTGGTGGAAGACGACGCTGCGGACGCGGAACTTACCATGCTGGCCCTTCAAGAGGCGGCTTTCGCGCACCGCATCCTGCTGGCGAGAGATGGAGCCGAAGCTCTGGACATACTATTTTGCCGTGGGGCGCACGCACACCGGCACTTCGAAAATCCGCCTCATCTGGTTCTGCTGGATCTCAAGCTGCCGCGCGTGAGCGGCCATGACGTTCTGCGGGCTCTCAAAGCTGACCCGCGCACTCGTCCCATTCCCGTTATCGTGCTGACGTCTTCCGATCAGGATCGCGATTTAATCCAATGCTACCGGTTGGGGGTGAACAGCTACATCAAAAAACCAAGCGAGCTGTTGAAATTCCAGGAAACGGTGCGACATTTCGCGCGCTACTGGCTGGTGGTCAATCGCAAGCCTCCGCCCGCCGCATTCGCGATGCAGGCATTGGGAGAGGGCGTATGACGTTGCCGGTAGTTGAGGAAGGACAGGCCATCGCCGTTCCGTCCGGCAAGCCGGCAGAACTGCTGATCGTCGAGCATTCGCCGGATGATGTGGAACTCATGATTCTGGAGTTGAACAAAGCCGGCTTCAAAAATAATCACGTCACCGTCGAGGATGAACCCGAGTTTCGCCATGCTCTATGTAGCCATCCTTTCGATGCCATCTTGTGTGATTTCAATTTACCCACCTGGACGGGTATGGATGCGCTGCGCGAACTGCGAAGCAGCGATAAGACCACGCCGTTTATTTTGGTGACCGGCTCACTCGGCGAAGAAGCCGCCGTGGATTGCATCAAGCAGGGAGTCAGCGATTTTGTTCTCAAGGATCATATGTCGCGGCTGCCGCACGCTTTGCGGCGCGCCATCAGCGACAGAAAACTGAGAGAAGAAAACGTTCTGGCCCTGGAGGCGCTGCGCGTGTCCGAAGTGCAGAACCGCGAACTGATAGATAATTCCATCTTCGGTATCTGCAATGTAGACGCTTCCGGCGCGCTGCTGGACGCGAATCCCGCGCTGTTACTGATACTTGGTTGTGATTCTCAGGCTGCCTTGCGCAAATTATCTTTCGGAACGAATCTCTTTCGCTATCCCGAACAATACGCGCAGATCATGAGCAAGTGCCGGGAGACCGGCCGACTACAAGGCGCCGAGGCAGAATGGCGCCGATGTGATGGCCGATATATAAACGTTCGTTTGCACTTACGTTTTTTGCGCGATCCACTGCGTCGACGGGCTTTTGAAGTGATTGTGGAAGACGTTACTGAATTTCGCACCATGGAGCGGCAATTGCGCCAGGCGCAGAAATTTGAAGCCATCGGGCAGCTTGCCGGTGGCATTGCTCACGACTTCAATAACGTGATCGGCGCCATTCTTGGTTGGGCGGAGCTCGGCCTGGATCAAAATCGCGCCAATCCGCAAACCGCCAACCGCTTCGAGCGGATTCGGGAACAGGCGGAGCGCGCGGCGGGTCTCACTCGCGAACTGCTGGCCTTCGCGCGGAAGCAAGTTCTACAGCCTCAAGCCGTGAATCTGAACGAGGTAACCGCCGGGCTTCTGAGCTTCATAGAAAAGGTGATGCCCAAAAACATCGTGTTGAAGGTTATCAGCGGAACGCTGGAGCCTGTGAAGGCCGACCTCACGCAAATGGATCAGGTGCTGATGAACCTATGCCTCAACGCTCGCGACGCTATGCCCAACGGCGGGCGCCTCACCATCGAAACGGAAATGATCGACCTGGATGAAATGTACTGCCAGGTGTACCGCTATGTGAAGCCTGGCCGCTACGCGGTGCTTTCCACTTCCGATACTGGAATTGGCATGGACCCCGAAACGCGAGACCGGATCTTCGAGCCATTTTTTACCACCAAGGAAGTCGGCAAGGGCACCGGCCTTGGTTTGGCAACCGTTTACGGGATAGTTAAGCAACACCACGGTTTTATTCAGGTGTATAGCGAACCGGAGCATGGCTCTTTGTTTCGCGTCTATCTTCCGGTGATGGGCGCGTCGGACGGCACCGCTCCCAACATTCCGCCGGCGCCGCTGTTCGGGGATTTGCGCGGCACTGAAACGATTCTTTTTGCCGAAGACCATGAGTCTATCCGCGAGATGACTTATCAAACGCTCACCGCACTCGGCTATCGGGTGTTGCTGGCCTCCGACGGCGAGGAGGCCTTGCTCATGTGCGAGAACGAAACTCCCGCGCTGGCCATTCTCGACGTCATCATGCCCAAGCGCGGCGGACCGGCCACTGCGGAAAAGCTGCACGAGAAGTTTCCAAATATGCCGGTGTTACATACCAGCGGTTACTCTCCGCAGTACGACGAAAGTGTCCTGGCTGCCTCCAACGCTCGTTATCTTCAGAAACCGTATAGCCCGCGCACCTTGGGCCGCCTGGTCCGCCAGATCCTAGATGCGCCGAAGGTTTCAACGCCGTAAAACTAGGTAGATAAATGGCTTAACTCGCTATTCCGCTCATTTCCACTTTTGACATGCCGTACCTTAACCGAACGGTTGACAACTCATTGCGGCAGTGCTAAAAACGCAGGAAAGACGAGTCCGCAGGTGGTGAGCCTCCTGACGCATTGCGATCCCGCAGTACGGAAATGAGGCTGTAGTCTGGCTTGGCAGGGCAGACTGCTGCACTCCTGCAGACTTGTTGCGCAGCACCCCACCCCGGGAGGTGAAGACTTTTGTTTTCACCTCCTTTTTTTTCGCTCAATGCGCCCCATTCACTAAGTGCGCGTTACCTCAGCTAAAATCGAGAACGCAGTTTATCGGGAGCCTGGCTCGCTCGAATGAATTCCACTACTCCGCTGCTCAGTCTCGAGAACGTGACGGTCTTCCGCGGAGCGCCGTCCGAGGCGGCGGCATCGGATGCGTCTTTGACTCCTCCTCCGCGCGCTGCTCTGGATAGCATCACCCTGCGCATCGAAGCCGGTGAACACGTCTGCATTCTCGGTCCCAACGGCTGCGGAAAATCCACGCTGATCAAAACCATTACGCGAGAATGCTATCCAGTGGCTCGCGAGGGCTCGTCCATTTCCATTCTGGGGCGCGAACGCTGGAACGTTTTTGAGCTGCGCTCGCTGCTCGGTATCGTTTCGCCGGATCTTTTGGGCTCCTGCACCACGGAAGCCACCGGTCGCGACGTGGTGCTCTCCGGATTCTTCAGCAGTACGCGAATTTTCCCCCACCATCATCCCGATCCGCGGCAACTGGCGCTGGCGAACAGCGCGCTCGAGCGTATGGGTGTGGCGCATCTGGCGGAGCGCTCCGTTGCGCGTATGTCTTCGGGGGAAGCCAAACGCACGCTGATCGCTCGCGCGCTCGTTCATGATCCGCAAGCGTTGCTTTTCGACGAGCCCAGCAACGCGCTCGATATCGCGGCGCAATTGCAGTTGCGGCGGATCATGAGCGGCCTCGCGCAGTCGGGGATAGCCATCCTGCTGGTGACTCACCACGTTTCCGAAATTATTCCCGAGATTGAGCGCGTCATTTTGCTGCGAGACGGCCGCATTCTAGGTGACGGCCCAAAAACCTTGATGCTGACGTCGGAGAAAATGTCCGCGCTCTTCGGGGTGGCGCTGGGCGTTTCCCAGGAGGGCAATTACTTCCACGTCGGCGAATGATTTCAGTGTATCGGGTTGGCGGAGACATGCGGAATGCGCCTATTCGATGGTTACAGATGCACGATCGGTTTGAGCCTGCCGCTTTCGTCCAGTTCGATGAACAGGTTGTCCAGCAGGCGC
>JBBRPU010000092.1:0-10292 GCA_038227545.1 Candidatus Acidiferrales bacterium | reverse complement strand
CGGAAGTGCTGCGGCACGAGTTGAATAATCCCTTGACGGGAATTCTGGGCAACGCGGAATTGCTGCTGGCGGAAATCAATCGCAAGACAGACGGGCGCTTGCCATTTGGCGGCCTCGAGCGTGTGGAAACTATCGCGGCGCTGGCCATGCGTATGCGTGAAACGGTGCGGCAGCTAAGTCATCAATGGGAAGTGCGTGGCGATCCGGCGGGTTCCCCACCAGCCTGAAACTGATCAGGCCAGTGAGCGTGTGGAAGAGACTGGTTTTACCGTGACTCGTGGGCTGGAATACGCCCGGTTTGCAACGCTTGCGGGAGCAGCAACTTGACGCTGCGCGCGTACTTTTTCCAGCAATCCCGCGATGAGCATGGCCCCGAAGACAAAATAACCCACGTTCAGGCACGCCGACATGACAAAAAGCACCGCTTGGCCTTGGGGCGTCTGGGCGCCCAGCAGCAGCATCGCACTCGGCCACAGCAAGGCACAAACCGCCTCAAACGAAGTTCGTAGCTGCGCGCTTCCAGGAGCTATGCGGTCCATGGTCAGCTTTAGAGCGCCCAGCATCACGCTAGCGGCCATGCCCGCCGCGGCAGCGCGCACCGCAGTGCGCTGGAATCTATCCATAATCTGTTTGGCGTGCTGGTCCGGCGACAGGCGATCCATGCTGGTACCTCGCTTCTGGTACCAGTATTCTTAGAACCACCAACTGGGGCAAGTTATGGCCGCCAATCCCGTGGTCTATCAGTGATTGACGCTTGAGCCACAAATCGCCTGGCTCGCAAATAGGGGGCCGGAGGTCTCAGGAGCGGAACAGCACCGACTCCCGTTGAAACATCTTCACCGCGATGAACAGCGCGGCCGCGGCGTACAGGGAGGTGGACAGAAAAATCAGCGCAATCGCATTCCAGTGATAATTTCCGGCGATCAGATCCTTGCACAACAGGCTGACGTTCAAGATGGGCACGAGTGACAGCCGCGGCGTCAATTCCACGCCCGGCAGCATGGCCGCCACCGCCGGCACGATCACCACCACCATCAGCGGCGAAATGTAGCTTTGCGCTTCCTTATAGCTCTTGGCAAACAGCGCGATGGTAATCAGCGCCGCCGAAAACAGCACCGCCAGCGGCAAAGCCACCATGAATACGGAAAGCACCGCGATCAGCCCAATCTTTATGTGTACGCCGGAACTCGGGTCCTGGAATTGTTGGAAGGCCCAGGAGGAGATGCCCATGGACGTCACCGACAACGCCGCGGTCACCAGCGAAGCGGACACCACCAGCAGGAATTTGCCAAGGACCAGGTGCGTACGCGAGATCGGGCTCGAGAGAATCGTCTCCATGGTGGCGCGCTCTTTTTCGCCCGCGGTCAGGTCCATGGCCGGATACATGGCCCCGGTGAGGCACATGATGATGACCAGGTAAGGAATGATGCCGCCCACCGTTTCACCCGCTACCTTTTCCGCAGACACCACGTTCTGCTGCTTGATCTCAAACGGTTTCAGCAGGGAAGCGGGCAGTTTCTCGGCCGCCAGCCGCTCGCGCGCGATGGTGTCGCGGTACTCGGTAAAAAACTTTTCGATGCGGCTGGCCGCCGACGCTGATTTCAAATCTCCCGCGTATATATAAATTTTCACCGGGGGATTGTCCGTGCCGCTCGACTGCAGACCCGACGGGATTTCCACCGCGGCGCGAATCTTTTTGCTGGAAATCTGGCTTATGTAATCCGCGGACTCCGGCACCACGATCAGGTTCCTGGTTTTTTTTAAGCCCTCCACCACCGCCGGGGAATCCTGCCCACCCAGGATCATGACCCTTGCCGGTTGACGAGTGGCTTCGCCGATCAGGCTGACTGCCGCGTAGCCCATGCCCACGGTAAGCACCGGGAACAGCAAGATAGGCACCACGATAGTGGAGATCAGCGTGCGCCGGTCTCGTATGGCTTCCAGCATTTCCTTGCGATACACGGTGGCGATGTTGCGCAGAGACATAACTCAGGCCACCTCGGAGTGCACGTGCGGCGTGACGATTTTCACGAAAATTTCTTCCAGGTCGCGCTCGCCATATTTCTTGCGCAGCAGCTCCGGGGTGCCCTCTTCCAGCAATTTCCCGTTGTGAATCACCCCGATGACGTCGCACAGTTTTTCCACTTCGCTCATCACGTGCGTGGAAAGAATCACCGTTTTGTCCTGCTCGCGGCATTCCCGAATGAAGGCCACAATGGTGCGCGCCGCCATGATGTCCAGCCCCAGCGTGGGCTCATCGAAAATCATCACCGGCGGGTCGTGCACCAGCGTGCGCGCAATGGAAGTCTTTTGCTTCATGCCCGTGGAGAGCTTGTCGCAGCGGCGGTCGCGAAAGGAATCCATATCCAGGCGCGCGAAAATATCGTCAATGCGCCGTTTCAGCGTGGCTTCATCCAGCCCGTTGAGCCGACCGAAATATTCCACCATCTCTTGCGCAGTGAGCCGGGGATATAACGCTGTGGCGGTGGACAGAAATCCCACGCTGCCGCGAACTTTTTCCGGGTGTTCCACGATGTCGTGGCCGAACACCAGCGCGGTGCCCTCGGTAGGTTCCAGAATGGTGGCCAGCATACGCAGCGTAGTGGTTTTCCCGGCCCCGTTGGCGCCCAGCAATCCGTAAATGCTGCCCGGCTGGCACGTGAAACTGACATTTTCCACCGCGGAAATGCGCCCGCGCTTTTTATCGTAAAAACTTTTGGACAAGTTTCGGGCTTCGATCATCTGCTCCGCTGGGCCTCGAATGTGGAAGGGATCTGCTCAGAAAAATTGTACTACGCGCTCCATCATGAAAAGCTTCGGGCGCGCACGGTAGTGCGGAAGAGCAACCTCTGCTTGAAATCGCCGGCGAGCCCGGGCATTGCGGGCGTATCGGTTGTGGCAACCTGACTGCCTCCCGCATCTAAAGGTGCCAGCGGATGACTGCAACCGTTTCGTCCATCCGGCCGCCGCGAACAAGGTTTATGGAGAAAGGTCCAGCGCCCTTGCTAGAATGAACTGTTCAGCGACTGACCCCATCACCACAGGAATAGGCAGCAGCCATACCGTCGCGACCCGGCGGAAAGGCGCGGCGCGGTTTGCGTACGGATTTCATTCCGTCGAACAGCGGTAACGCGCGAGGCCAGTCAAACAGGAACAATGGATCAGCGTAAAGTTCGCAACCGCATCTTGATCTTGCTGGCGCTCGCCGCCGTGGTGGCCTACACGCTGGTGCGCCTGAGCGCCCGTGAGCCCGTGGTCAAGATCGCCGCTGTGGCGCCCGTGCGCGACACTTTAGTTTCTTCCATCTCCAGCAACGGAAAAGTCGAGCCCATCTCGCCTTTCGTCGTGCGCGCGCCGCTCGACACCTTCGTAGAAAAAGTTCATGGAGTGGAAGGCCAGGCCGTCAAAAAAGGCCAGCTGCTGCTGGAGCTCAACGTGAAAGACGCCAGCGCCCAGCTCTCCGACGCCCAGGCCAGATTGTTGCGTGCCCAGGAGGAATTGCGCGCCGCGCAGGGAGGCGGCAAGCCTGATGATGCCGCTCGTGTCGCCGGCGACTTAGCTCGCGCGCAAGGTGAGCGCGACCGCCTGCAAAAAAATCACGAAGCGCTGGAGCGCCTGATTGCCAAGCAGGCCGCTACCCGCGACGAGTTGGCCATCAATGACCTGGCGCTGACTAACGCGCAGGCCGAAGTGAAAAGATTATCCGCGGCCCGGCAGGAGTTCGATCGCGGCGTGAAGCTGGACGCGGGAAGGACTTCTCTGCAGGTGCAGCAGGCGCAGAGCGAAATCGCCGCGCTGCGTTCGAAAGTTTCCACCGCGCGCATCACCGCCCCGGCCGATGGCACCTTGTATTCCTTACCCGTGAAAGCCGGCGACTACGTGAAGACCGGCGACCTGCTCGCTGAAATGGCCGACCTGCATCGTGTGCGCGTTCGTGCTTTCATTGATGAACCGGAACTTGGCGCGCTGGAACCGGGCGAACCGGTAAAAATTTCCTGGGACGCGCTGCCCAATCGCACCTGGACCGGGAAGACCGAAATAATTCCCAAGCAGGTGGTGGCTCACGGTACCCGCAGCGTGGGCGAGTTGCTTTGCGCCGTGGATAACAAAAACCTCGAATTGTTGCCCAACATCAACGTAAACGTCAGCATTCATTCGAGCGAACGCACCAACGTCTTGACCGTGCCCCGCGCCGCCGTGGATGCCGAGGGCGGTCACCGCTATGTTTTTGTCGTGGGCAAAACCGGTCTCAGCGTGGGAGGTAAATCCCGCCTGGAGCGCCGAGAAATCCACGTAGGCATCGCCGATTCCACGAGTTTCGAAGTGGTCAGCGGTCTGCAGGAAAAAGAAATGGTCGCGCTGCCGGGCGATGCCGTGCTGCACGATGGCATGGCTGTGAAAATAGTCAACACCGACGCGGCGTACATCCGGGGTCATCGCGATGGCCAGTAACGCAAAGTTTTTGCTCGCCATCTTTTTTACTATCGCGCTCCCCTGCGCACCGGTTCGTGCCGCTGCGGATGCCGATCTCAGCAGCGCGCAACGCGCCTACGAAGCCAGCGATTACAACAAAGCTGTTCAGATTCTGCAGGACGCCGCCGCGAAAAATCCGCGCGATGGCGAAATTCATTTGTTGCTGGCGAAAAGTCACTTTGAGTTGAGTCAATACGATGCCGCCTCCAGCAGCGCGGAAAAGGCCCTGGCTATTGCTCCCGATAATTCCGTCTATCACGAATGGCTTGGCAGGTCGCTGGGGGAAAGAGCCGCCCGCGCCTCCTGGCTTTCCGCATTATCCCTGGCCAGGAAAGCGCAGCAGGAATTCGAAACCGCCGTCAAGCTGGACCCCCGGAATTTCTCCGCCTACCAGGCGCTTATTGAATATGACTGCGCCGCCCCCGGCATAGCTGGAGGCGGGGAAGATAAGGCTCAACCGAAAATAGCGGAATTGGCCGCGATGGACGTCGGAGAAGGCCACTACGCGGCAGGGAACTGCCGCCGGCAGAAAAAAGATTACGCGGCGGCCGACTCTGAATTTGACAAAGCCTTGGCCACCGCGAAATCGCCCAACTTGATCTATGACATTGGCGATTACGCCGCAAAACGCGGGCAAGCCGGCCGGTTGCTCGCCGTTGTGGAAGCCGGTCTAGAGCACGCGCCTCGCGATGTCCGCGAAAAATTTTATCGTGCCGCCGCCCTGATCCTGAAAAGGGAAAAACCAGAAGAGGCTGACAGACTGCTACGCGAATACGTGAAAACCGCTCCGGTTCGAACCTCTTATCCCCATCCTGCCGCCGTGCACGAATGGCTCGGTAAGCTGGCGGAAACCAGGAACGATGCCGATGCCGCGCGTCGCGAGTACGAAACCAGCCTGCAGCTGGATCCCAAAAACAAATCGGTGAAGGAAGCCCTGAAACGCCTCGGCAAAAGCTGAAATGCATATCCGCGAAACCGTTTCGGTGGCCATTGACGCGCTGCGCTCCAACAAAGTTCGCGCGACGCTGACCTCCCTCGGCGTAATTATCGGCAGCGCCTCCATCGTTCTGGTCGTAACCGTAGCGCTCACCAGCAAAAAGTTCGTCATTTCCCAGATCGAAGGTGTGGGCTCTAACCTCGTCTGGGCGGAAATGGTGCACGCTACCGGCAAAGCGCAGCCGCTTAGCTACGAAATCACTATGGGTGATCTCAACGCTATGCAGGCGTCCCCGGGCGTGCTCGCCGTTGCTGGCACTCGTGAGCTGCCGATGTCTGTGGTGGTAAACGGCGCCGAGCGCCCTGTGAATTTGATCGGCGTCACCGAAGGTTTCCAGACCATTCGCAGGCTGGTGATTTATCGTGGGCGTTACTTCGATGCCGAGGATATGGAATCGCGCAGCAAAGTCTGCCTCATCACCAAGGAATTGTCCGAGCGCGTTTTCGGTCTCGAGAATCCTATCGGTCGTCCCATTCGCATGGGTGAACTCACCTTCACAGTCATCGGCGTTTTTCGCGAGCGGGTGGCCACCTTCGGCCTGTCTGAAATCCAAAAAGAATCCGTAATTATCCCGCTCACGCTGATGAAGTATTACACCGGTGACGATGTCCTGCGCGTGCTGTATGCCCAGGCCCAGAATCCTGAGGCGGTGGCGGGCGTTGAGCGTGCCATGTCTCAACTGCTGAAGAGCCGCCATCCACTGGCTGCCGAATACGACGTGCAGACTTTGGTGGCCATCCTCGGCGCGGCCAGAACGATTTCGCTCGCCCTCACCATCGTGCTTCTGGTCATCGCCGCAATTGCCCTGTTGATCAGCGGCATCGGCATCATGAACATCATGCTTGTAACTGTAAAAGAGCGCACCCGCGAAATCGGCATTCGCAAAGCCATTGGCGCAGCGCACAAAGAAATTCTCTACCAGTTTTTGATTGAAGCTTTCTTGATCAGCGGCGGCGGTGCAGTGATTGGAATTCTGATCGGCCTGGCGATTCCCGTCAGCATCCAGCCGTTGCTTCCGGGAAACCTTCGCGTGCCCATTTCTGGACTCAGCGTCATCGTGGCTTTCGTAGTTTCCTGTTCCACCTGACTTTTTTTTGGTTATCTGCCCGCCAACCAGGCGGCCAAGATGCAACCTATCGAATCATTGCGCTACGAGTAGCAATCGCAATTGGCAAACGAGGTTAGCGAACGAGGTGCAAAGAATGAATCCTTCAAGAATTCTGCGGGCTGGCGCGCTGGGTCTTTTCTTTTCCGTCGCCGCTCATGCGCAAACCTCCGTCCCGGCGGAAAGATCAATCGCCGTTGATGCTGGGCTGTTCCAGACGTCCACGCAACCTCGCACGGATCAGGCCGTACCGTCCCAGAGCGCCCAGGCCCTTACTCTGAAACGCGCCATTCAATTGGCACTGCAGAACAGTGCGGACATCCAGCTTGCTTCCATTCAATCTCGCCTCGCGGATCGTTCCGCGATGATCACTAAGGCCGAATTTCTCCCCAATATCTACGCTGGATCGGGTGCCGGCTACACCTACGGCATTCCCGAAACGCCCGGCGGCCGCGCCCCGGCAATTTTTAGCGTCAGTTACACGCAACAGGTTTTTAACGAGCCGCTGCGGGGCCAGGCCAAAGAACTTCAGGAGCAGGCCCGCTCACAAAAAATCGCCCTGGAAGACATGCGCAACAGCGTCATCGTGCGCACGGCCATGGGTTATCTGGAACTCGGCAAGGTTCGCCACTCGCTGGAATTGCTCCGCGCCGAGCAGGACAGCGCCGACAAAATTCTCGGCGTCACCCAGGGCCGGGAAGGCGAAGGCTTCGAGTTGCCCGTTGAAATCACCAAGGCGCAGCTCACCAAAGCGCAAGTTGTTCAGCGCATTTTGCAGTTGGAAGGCCGTCAGGACGAACTGGAAGTGTTTTTGCGCGCCCAGATAGGTTTCGCGCCGGATCAAACCTTGGAAATCTTGCCGGAAGATCTTCCGGGCCAGGCCGAGCAGGAAGGCGCCAACCTCATCGCCATGGCCATGCAGAATAATACCGGGCTGCAGTTGGCCGAATCCGACGTCCGCGCCAGGGAATTTCGCCTCAAAGGTGAAAAGCGCGGCTACTTTCCAACGCTCGAGCTCGTCAGCGTATACAGCGTCCTCGGTAAGTACAACAATTACGACAAATTTTTTAACACTTTCCAGCGCAACAATTTCAACGCCGGCATTCAGGTACAGGTTCCGATTTTCAGCGCGCGCACCAAAGCCAACATCGGTCTTGCGGAAGTGAATCTTGCCGCCGCGAAAGCCAGCCTCAGCAACAAAAAAACCGCAGTCAGCGCGGAAGTCCGCCAGAAAACTCGCAGCGTGCGTGAAAAGGATGCCGCCAGGGAAGTCGCCCGCCTTGAGCTGCAGCTAGCGCAACAGGATGTCGCCGTCTTCCAGTCCCAGTTTGCCGAAGGCAAACTGAATTTGCGTGAAGTGGAACGCGCCCGCCTCAGCGAAAACGAGCGCTGGATGGCCTATCTCGACGCCAATTTTCAGCGCCAGCAGGCGCAGCTTGAACTGCTTCGCGCGGCCGGCCAGCTCGACAAGGTCTGGCAGTAGCGAATGACGGTAGAGCGCAAAGCTCGCAAGGCCGGCGCGAAGCCCGCTAAAAATGCCCGCGCCGGGCTGCCCCACGTTACTGATCCCGCTTTTCTCGCCGGCGCAATTCGCACGCTCCAGCTAGGCTTCGCCCATCTGCCGCCATTCGAAACCGACGCGCCCGGCCTGGATCGTCTTAGCCGTGTCCTCACCACCACCGCCGAGCGTCTGCAGAATAATTACCCCTATTTCCATCCGCTCTACGCCGGACAAATGCTGAAGCCGCCGCATCCCGTCGCGCAACTCGCTTACTCGCTGGCGATGACCATCAATCCCAACAATCACGCTCTCGATGGCGGGCGTGAGACCTCGGCAATGGAGAAAGAAGCTGTCGCAGAAATCGCCGCCATGTTTGGCTGGAAAAAATTTCTCGGCCACCTCTGCGGCGGTGGCACCATGGCCAATCTCGAAGCCCTGTGGATCGCCGCCCAGCTCCAGCCCGGAAAAACAATTCTCGCCAGCGCGCAAGCGCACTACACGCACGCGCGCATCTCCAAAGCTTTGCAAATCCCTTTCGAAACCATCGAGTGCGACGCGCGCGGCCGCATCAGTGTCAGCGCGCTGGAAAAGCGCCTCGCGCAGGGCGACATCGCCGCCTTAGTGGTGACCTTGGGCACTACCGCCACCGGCTCAGTAGACCCCCTACACGAAATAATAAAGTTGCGCCGCCGTCACAAATTTCGCATTCACGCCGACGCCGCCTACGGCGGATATTTTGTGATCGTGGATAACCTGGAGCCCGCCACTCGCGACGCTCTCGCCGCCATCGGCGAAGCCGACTCCATCGCCATTGATCCCCACAAGCACGGGCTTCAGCCCTACGGATGCGGCTGCATTTTATTTAAAGATCCCGCGGTGGGCTGTTGGTATAAACACAACTCTCCTTACACTTATTTCACTTCCAGCGATTTGCATCTCGGCGAAATCAGTCTGGAGTGTTCGCGCCCCGGCGCCTCCGCCGCGGCTCTGTGGGCCACGCAGCAACTCCTCCCGCTGAAAAAAGGTGGTGAGTTCGCGAAGAGTCTCGCGAAAAGCCGCGACGCGGCACTCGCGCTACATGCCCTTCTTCGAACCGACAAGCGCTTCACCGTTCCGTTTCCGCCGGAACTTGACGTGGTCATCTTCGCGTTGAACTCCGCCGCCGTGACCGCCACCTCGAAATTGTCGCGCCAGCTTTTTGACGCCGCCGCCAAACGCGATCTGCACCTTGCGCTGGTAGAACTCCCGCTTAGCCTGTGGCCTGACGCCGCATCAAAAATGCGGCGAGATCGCGAAACCGTCACCTGTCTTCGCTCCGCACTGATGAAGCCCGAGCATGTTGCCTGGATAGATCGAATCTGGCACCGCCTGCAGGCCGCGGCAAAAGACGTTCACGCGCCCAATGCAGGAAATTAGTGCACTGCGCAAGCGCCATCTCAAGCCTACCGCGACCACTCGCAACTCCCACTCACTGCGGTATTTAACCCCTTACTCCCCGATAGCATCCAATCGCAGAAAGGTTTGAGGCGATTCCGCCAATTCGGTTAAACTGGATACTAAGGTTCTTGTGTCTACGTCTGACCAGCCGCGCTGGCAGACGCCTAAGGGCGGAAGTGTATTCGCCGAGTTGCCAATTGCAGTTCGCTAATCGAATCTGAGGGTGCAGAATGCCGGATTTCATGAAGACGTTGTTGTTAAACCCGCCGAGTTTTGAAAACTTCGACGGGGGAGCAAGTTCGCGCTGGCCCGCAACCCGCGAGATCGAGTCCTACTGGTATCCGGTTTGGCTCACTTATCCCGCCGGCATGATTCCCGGCAGCCGTCTGCTGGACGCTTCGCCACACAAAGTTAATTGGCAGCAGACTGTCGAAATCTGCAAAGACTACGAATTCCTGATTCTCTTCACCTCCACCGTCGGTTTCGATAGCGACGTCAAGCTCATCCGCAAGATCAAAGAATCCAATCCCAGCATGAAGATTGCTTTCGTCGGCCCGCACGGCCACATCAAGCCCGACGAAACGCTGCAAGCCAGCGAAGACATTGACTTCGTAACCCGCGGAGAATTCGATCACTCCGTGGTGGAATACGCGCAGGGCAAGCCAATCAGTGAAATCATGGGCGTCAGCTATCGCAAGGATGGCCGCGTCGTTCACAACGCGCCGCGCGCGCAACTGCACACTGCCGAACTCGATGCGCTTCCGTTCGCCACCGACGTT
>JBBRPU010000091.1:0-10492 GCA_038227545.1 Candidatus Acidiferrales bacterium | reverse complement strand
CCTCCCCCCGACATCTCCTGCGTCTCTCCCATGGTGAAGTGGCTACAGATTGTGAAGTGGCTGCTTGACGCCTCCGCAGACCCGCGGTTAGTGTATTTGTACTTATTGACCGAACGACGGTACTTCTTCGAGGGAAGCCGCAGCTATTCCGGGGGAGTGCGTGCTCGCGAATTGCAAACAAACTGAGGTGACTTTGATGATGGGAATTCTCCGCAGCCTGAACGTGGTGCGCATTTTCGCCGTAGCTTCCTTTTTCTTCCTCGCCCTACTCGGCGCAAACACTAACGCGCAAACTTTTCGCGGAACGATTCTAGGTACCGTGACCGACACTTCCGGCCTGGCCGTTTCCGGCGCGACCGTCACGGTGCGCAATACCGACACCGGCTTGCTCCGCACCGTGACCTCCGGCGACGACGGCGAATTCAGCGCCCCGGAATTGCCCATCGGCACCTATAGCGTCAGCGTGGAAAAATCCGGCTTCAAGATCGGCGTTGTGAACGGCATCGGCGTGGAAGTTTCCAGCGAGCGCCGCGCCGACGTCACGCTACAACCCGGCGACGTTTCGCAAACCGTGGAAGTCTCCGGCGACACGCTCCCGCAGGTAGAGTCCACCTCTAACACCCTCGGCGGCATCATCGAATCCACCATCGTCACCAATCTCCCCGTCAACGGCCGCGACTATCAAAAGCTCATTTTTCTGGTACCTGGCGTCGCCGGCTCTCCTGATCAGATCACCGATTCCCCCGGCTCCTACGGTACTTTTTCGGTGAATGGCGCGCGGGGCCGCTCCAACAATTTCCTTCTCGACGGCACGGACATGAACGACGGCTATCGCAACGATCCGGCGATCAACGAAGCAGGCGTCTTCGGCACCCCCGCCACCATTCTTCCCATCGAAGCCATCGCCGAGCTTCGCGTGCTCTCCAATTTTGAATCCGAATACGGCCGCAGCGCCGGCGGAGTCATCAATATCGTCACCAAGAGCGGCACCAACGATTTTCACGGCACCGGCTTCGAATTTTTGCGCAACAGCGCCGCGGATGCGCGCAACTACTTCAACGAGGTCGGCTCGCCACAAAATCCCTTTCACAACAATCAATTTGGCGGCGCGCTCGGCGGCCCCATCAAGCGCGACAAAACTTTTTTCTTTATAGATTACGAAGCCATGCGCGAAAAAGGTGCGGAGTCCAGCACCGCGTGCGTTCCCACTACGCAGGACATCGCCACCGCCACCGCGGCCAACGGCACACCTGTTAATCCTGTAATCGCCAACCTGTTGGCCAAGAATCCCTGGCCCACCCCCAACTTGGGCGGCTCGTGCATCAGCGATGGCACCGACGGGCAGACTCCAGTGGCCGCCAATATTTCGCTGGCGACGCCTTTCTCGAATCGCGTGGACAGCGCCATCGTGAAAATCGACCACAATTTCAACGCCAACAATCTTCTAACCGGTCGTTATTACATCGGCGACAGCACGCAGTTGTTTCCCCTGGCCCTGGTCGGCGGCGGCTTGGTGCCCGGATACAGCACCATGACGCCCACGCGCGTGCAGCTCGTTTCGCTCTCTTACGTTTCGACCATCAGCCCATCCATCGTCAGCGAAGCCCGCCTCGGCTGGAATCGCTTCGCCGAAGGATTTTTTCCGCAGGACCGCAACTTCGACCCCGCGTCCATCGGCTTGAATACCGGCGCGACGGCGTATGATTTTGGCTTGCCGAAAATCAGCGTGTCTGGTTTTGCCCCCATTGGCGCGGACAATGGCGACGCTCGGCAGCGCGTGGACACCAACTGGCACTACATTGACAATATTTCCTGGAAGCTCGGCAAGCACGACATCAAGTTCGGTTACGAATTCCGGCGCACCTCGATTTCGCAGATTTTCAATCGAGGTTTCCGCGGAAACCTGTCCTTCAGCACCCAGACCGACCCGGTCACACAAACGGTCACCGCGACCGGTCTTCAGGAGTTCCTGGCCGGCACCCCCACTGGCGGAGCGCAACGCCAGGGCAACACTAATCGCAATACCTCCGAAAATTCCCACGCGATTTACATCCAGGACAGTTTCCACTGGAAGAAAAATGTCACCGTCAACCTGGGCTTGCGCTACGACTATTTCGGCATCGTGCAGGAAAAGCACGGAAACTTTACCAACGTGGATCCCGCAACAGGTCTCGGCGTAATCCTCGGGCAGCGCCGCCTTTACGAGCCGGACTACAACAATGTGGGACCGCGCGCCAGCGTCGCCTGGGACGTGACTGGCAAGGGCCGCACCGTCCTCCGCGCCGGCTACGGCATTTTCTACGACGCCTTTTCCCAGGACATGTTCCTCGGCCATTTGCCTTTCAATAGTGGATTTGATCCGGGCGCCGCGTACTCCGGCTTCGGTCCCAATCCAATTTCTTCCGCCGGCGCCAACGGCGGCCCGCTCGATCCCGCTATACCCGTCTACGGTTTTGCCAGCGCCATGGGCGACGCATTCGGAGTTGACCACAACATTCGCACTCCGTACATGCAGAACTTCAACGTGAATTTCCAGCAGGAGCTCACTCGCAAGACCGTTCTGCAAATCGGTTATGTCGGCTCCAACGGCCACAAACTATTCCGTTTCCGCGATATCAATCAACCCAGCCAGGCGCAGATCACCGCTGCCGATGTGGCTTGCGATTGCATCAATATCTATGGCGTTCCGCGCCGGCTGACCGACCAATTTTTCTACATCAACTATCAGGAGAGCTCCGCCAATTCCAATTACAACGCGCTCCAGACCAGCCTGCGCGTGAACGACTGGCACGGCGTTACCTCCACACTCAACTACACTTGGTCGCACTCCATAGACGACTCCAGCGACGGCGAAGATTTCGTTCCCAACGCCTCGCAACCCAATGACAGCACTTCTCCCATCGCGCTCAACCGCGGAAATTCCAACTTTGATGTACGCAACCGCTTAACCTGGAATTTTGTCTATCAATTTCCCAATCGCAAGGGAAGTTGGCAGCGCCTGACCGACGGTTGGGGCTTGAACGGCATCGTGACCGTGCAGTCCGGCCAACCGTTCCACCTCAACTACAACTTTGAAGATGATTACGACGGCAGCGGCGGCGGCTTCGGGCGTCCGGATGTCGTCGGCACCATTCACTACAATCAGCACGATCCCCGGCAGTTCCTCGACCTTACCGCCTTCGCGGTGCCGTGCACCTACCCGACCGGCGGTGGCGATGGCTTCGCCGATAGCTGCACCCCCGGGACGCGTCACTTCGGAAACGAAGGCCGTAACTCGCTGGTCGGTCCCCATTTCCGCCAGTTTGATTTTTCCATTTTCAAAGACACCGCCATCACCGAGCACGTCAAACTCGAACTACGTTTCGAAGCCTACAACTTGTTGAACCATCCCAACTTTGCTAACCCGTACCTCCCATCGTTTATTGCCGATGCCGCGCAGAACGGCGTGGGCTCAGACGGCCGTTCACTCGGTTCTCTGAGGCTCACCGCCACGGGCGATGTGGGCATAGGCTACCCCTTCCTGGGAAGCGGCGGGCCGCGTGGCTTGCAGGTTGCCGCCAAAATCAGCTTCTAGCCCGTCAGCCCAATCTAGGCGCTCACGGCCTGGCCTTCGCCAGGCCGTTGCCTTTTCTGGTAGATTGCTGGCTGCCAACAGGCCGCTCGCCGATGGCGGCAGCTCTCTTCGCGGCTATGTAAGTTTTTCGCGCTGGCTGCGTACTACCTTATGGAAGCTCTGAGACCAGGTCGAATGAGTTCGCCGGGAATAGCGGAACCGACGGAGGCAATCGCCCGTGCCAGGGCAGGGGACGCCCAGGCTTGGGGTGAGCTCTATCACGATTATGCGCCGGCGATTTTTCGCTTTTGCCGCCGGGCGCTGCCGACCCGGGAAGACGCCGAAGACGCCACCATGGAAGTGTTTATGAAGCTGAAAGGCAAATTGAATCAGTACGACCCCTCGCGGCCCTTCGCCGGCTGGCTCTACAAGGTAGCCGCCAATCACTGCTGGGACACCCTGCGCCGCCGCAAACTCCGCCAAGGCAAGGAAACGGAAGACTCCGACGATGTGCCCCTGGAGCATCCCGACCCTAGCCAGCTCGATCGCCTCATCGAGCAGCGCAGCAACGTGGAAGTCCGCAAGGCGCTGGCCACTTTAGGCAAGCGCGCGCGTATGGCGCTGGTGATGCGCTACTACTCAGACATGAGCTACGACGAGATTGCTGATGCCTTGGGCGTGCGCCGCGCCTTCGTAGGCGTGGTGCTGCTGCGGGCGCGTCACGAACTGCGGCAGGTGCTGGAAGGCAACGCTGCGCTCGCCGCGGGAGGGTCCCTATGAACGAGTCCCCGGGCAATATGGTCGGGCGCATGGACGAACATCTCGACGAGATGAGTCTATTGCTCTACGTCGAAGGACAACTGGACCGCAAGCGCGCTCAGGAAGTGTCCGCGCATACCAAGGACTGCGCGCCGTGCCGAACGCTGCTTCGCGCCCTCGAACGCGAATCGCGCCTGCTCACCCGCGCCCTGCTGGAAGAAGACGAGCCGCTCCCTTCGCGTCTGCTCGCTTTTCAGGAGCGCGCCCGCAAATCCATGCAATGGATCTGGGGCCTGGTTTTTGGCTTGGCCGCCACCGGGGTTTACGCCTTCTACACCGAATACATCGAGCCCGTGCAGCAGCGTTTTGAGCAAGCGGGTTTCGGCGGCAGCAACTTTCTTAACTTAATGATCTTTCAAGGCGCCTTCTGGAAAGGATGGCAATCCATGTTAACTCTGATCGAGGTTTTGGCATTTTTGACCATAGCTGGATCGGCGCTGATGTTCGTGCGGCGTCGCATGCGCCGCCGCACGGCGTTCGCGATGATTGTCGCGGCGCTCTGCACCGCCGCCTCTCTTTCTTCCCCAGCGATGGCCTCGGAGTTTCGCAAAGGCGACACCGTCGAAGTGGAAAAGACGGAGACCATCAAAGGCGACACCTTTCTTTCTGGCCATCAAGTCAAAATGGAAGGCACCGTGGACGGCGACTTGTTCGTGTTTTGTCAGGACGCCGACATCTCCGGTCACGTCACCGGGGACATTATCGCCTTCGCGCAAATCGTGCGTGTCACCGGCCAGGTGGACGGCAACATCAGGTCATTTTCAAATACCGTCGTTCTCGGTGGAAGTGTCGCCAAAAACTTCATGTCCTTTTCCGAAACCGCCACACTGGATTCCACGGGAAAAATTGGCGGCAGCGCCACCAGCTTTGCCAACACGCTGGCCATCAATGGAAGTCTGGGACGTGATTTGCTGGTTTTCGGTAACTCCGTCACCGTTGCCGGCGCCATCGGCGGCGGCATTCAGGCGCAGGGTAATCATCTTAGATTCAACTCTGGAGCGCAGGTGGATGGACCCGTCAAGTTCAAAGGCGAAAATCCCCCGGATGTTTCTGCCGGAGCCAAGCTCGCCGTTCCTCTGGAGTTCACCAGGGTTGAGCATCGTCGCAAATACGAAGAAGGCCATTTCTACGTCTGGCGCATCATCTGGACGGCCGCGGGCATTCTGTTCGGCCTCGTGCTGTTCCTGCTGATGCCCGGCTTTGCGCGCGAAGCCGCCGACTCCGCGGAACGCTACGGCGCCTCTTTCGGGTTGGGTGTGCTGGTCATGTTCGGCGTGCCCATAGCCGCGCTCATTGCCTGTATCACCGTAGTGGGCATACTCGTTGGTATATCCACGTTTCTCCTGTGGCTGCTGGTGCTCTTCTGCGCGCACATCGTAGTCGGCACCATCGTAGGCCAATGGTTGATGGGCCACAGCAGGGAAACCTGGCAACTGATCGGACGCATGGTTGTAGGCGTCTTTCTGCTGCGCGTAGTGGAGATGCTTCCGCACCTCGGCGGCTGGGTAAGGTTCGCGGTCGTACTCTGGGGCATGGGCGCAATCTCTTTGGCCATCTACCGGCGGCTGTCTCCGGCGAACGCGCCAACTTTTCCAGGCGCGCCCATCGCTCCGTCCCCGCTGCCTCCCAACACCACTATCGGCAGCCCACAGCCGGCGTAGGTCGCGCGCGCGCGCCCCCCGTCAGGTCGTGATTTAGTGGACGATGGCGGGACGGCGCTTACCGATGTTGGTGGCTTGTTCGAACGCATAGCCCAGTTGTAGCACGCCCCAGTCATCGTGATGCCGGCCCACAATTTGCATCCCGATGGGCAGTCCGCTGGAAGAAAACGCAGCCGGGACGGACATCGCGGGATTGCCGACCGCCGAAATGTAATACGCGGATTTCATCCACGCCAGATAGTTTTCCATTTTCACACCGGCAATTTCTCTTGGGTAATGCACGTTCACGTCGAACGGCAGCACTTGGTTCACTGGCGCGATGAAGAATTCGTACCGCTTCAGGAATTCGTTGAAGCGGTTGTACAAGGCGGTACGCTTCGCTTCGATGCGCGAGAGATAAGGTCCGGTTAATTTGCGGCCTTCTTCGACGTGCCAGTGCACGTATTCGTTCAGTTGATCTCCGTGTTTGACCAGCGCTTCACCGAAAGCCCGCTCCAGCGCCCAGTGCCGCCACGCCAAAAATGATTCGTTGGCGTCGGAGAAATCAGGATCGGCTTCCTCCACTACGCAGCCCAGCGATTCGAACACTTTGCCTTGCGCCTGGACCGCGTTTTTGACTTCCGGTTCCCATGGCAAGCCCAGATCCTCGAACATGGCCACGCGCACGCCCTTGAAGCTTCTTGTGCCAAGTGGCCGCGCGAAGACGGAGCCAGGCTGGTCAATCGAAATGGGCAAGCCGTCGTCGAAGCCCGCCAGCACGCTCAGGAAAAATGCCAGGTCGGTCACATTCCGCGCCACACAGCCATCTACCGACAGCGGCATCCAGCCTAACTGTCCGGGGCCGTTGGAAACTCGGCCAGGCGAAGGGCGCAAGCCAACAATGTTGCAGAAATTCGGCGGATTGCGCAGCGAGCCGCCCATGTCGGAGCCATCGGCGAGCGGCACCATCCCGCAGGCCATCGCTACGGAACCGCCTCCGGTGCTGCCGCCGCATGTTTTGGTGAGGTCGTAGGGATTTTTGGTCGCGCCAAAAACCGGATTGAAGCTTTGCGATCCCAGGCCGAATTCCGGCACGTTCGTCTTACCGATCACGATCGCTCCGGCGTTTTTTTCTCTCTCCACCAGGACGCAATCACTCGCGGGGATGAAGTCTTTGTGCAGCGGGGAACCATAGGTTGTGCGTATCCCCTTCGTTTCGAGCAAATCCTTTACGCCCACCGGCAAACCGTGCAATGCGCCCAGCGATTTTCCTTTTGCCCATGCCTCATCTGCGGCGGCGGCCTGCGACATTAAGGTTTCTTCCGGAACCAGAGTCACTATCGCGTTGACCTGCGAATTAACGCGCTGGATCTGCTTCAGGTGCGCCGACATGACTTCGCGCGCGGAGACCTCTTTGTTGCGAAGGGCCCTCGCCAGGTCCACAGCGCGCATGAAGCAAAGTTCGTCCGCCGACTTGGGCGACACGGCGGATGAAACTGCGGGCAGATTGCCCGGCACGAACCGCTCGGCGAAAACGGTGCCCGCGGGCAACAGCGGAATCGTGACCGCCGAAACAGCCGCGGTGCTTCCCAGCTTGAGCGCGTCGCGCCGGGTGATCTGCCTGGTCATTCGAATTTCTCCTCGGAGGTCGAACGCACCATATCACCAACAGCAAAGCGGTGGCTTGAATTAAATTGCAAATGGGATCGAGAGGAAAAAACAACGCCCGCACAAAATAAAAAGGCGGCCCGGCAACGGCCGCCTTTTCCTCTGCCTGTTTTTACACGCTTACGGCTGCAAGCGAACTTTCGCCGCATAGAAGCTGAACACCGAATTATTCAGCAGCAGCGCCCGGATGGAAACGCGTTGGGCCGCCGCCAGGCTGCTTACGTCGGTCACGCCGTCAAAATTAGTCACACCAGGAATTGTGTCAACAACCGGGTTGGTGACGAACGGGATGAAGGGCGGCACGTTCGCGAGCGGAAAGGACTGCCCGGAAACGCTTTGCACCGTTCCTGTTGTGCGCGTGAAGCGCAGGCGCACCCGGTCGGTGGTGATGGCCTGGTCTCCGCCGGCCGCCGTGCCCGTGGCTGCAGTGACATGCAGCATCACATCCTGGCCGTCTACTAAATCCGCTTCGCTGGAAAATAAAGTGGTCACGCTGCTGGGGGGTAGCGACGCGTTATTAAAAAACTCATCCAGGTCCACGATGAAAATCGGATTACTGAGCGTCACCAGGAAAGTGTCTCCGGCATTCGCCGCGGCCAGCGTGCTGTTTCCCGTGGTCACCACTTTGTTGGACACCACCAGGAAAAATTGTCCGGCCACACCATTCGCAAGTAGCGTTCCTTCCACTTCATCCTGGGGGGTCGCGTCCAGCAAATCCGCTGAAACCAGCGTCAGCGTTCCGTCCGTACCCACTGTCCCGTCAGCGCTGACAGTAGTCTGATTCGCCACCAGGCACGTAGCATTCAATGCCACACACAATCCTTGCGGGTCTTCGATTTTCGGTGCCGCCGGCAATTTGAATTGCAGCGCGATTCCGTTGGCGGCTGTTACCGTGATGGAGCCGGAACTCTTGGCGGTTATTTTCCCGACGAAATCCTCGATCAAATCGAGCGAACCCGAAGGCGCGCCGGTGCGCGGGAGCGTGGTGGCCTTGGCCACATTCACAGCGCTGAAGTCCACACTCAACGTGCCGCTGGTAAGCTTCAACGCCGTGTTCATATCCAGGTTGATCGAGACGCCAGTAGCCTGGCCACTCGTGAGCGTCAGCGGAAACGGCGTGGTAGTCACCTGCGCGGAGCCCGCGGTGAGCACGATCTTGCAGATCGTTCCGCTCAGGCACGTGCTGTTCAGCGTCGCGCCCGATTGATTCAATATCGTCAGCACTGGCGCTGAAAATGTAACCGTCACGCCCGTGTACGTCGCCGCCGGCAAGGATAACGATCCCAGAAATGCCGTGTCGCTTTGCAGCCGTGCGAGATCAATGGGATAAATCGTGGGGGTTAACGTCACAGAAACAGCGCTGCCGGTGGACGGTGTCAACGCCACTCCCGTAATTCCTACCGCGGCCGCGAGCACCGAAATATTTGCCAGTGAAACCGAAGGCTTCGATGTCATCGTCAAAGCGAGACTCGCATTTTGCGGGTTTGGCCCCGGCCCGCTGCCGCTCCCCAGGCCACTGCAGCCAGCCAGCGCGCCTACCGCCACCATTGCCGCCAGCGAAATCATTCCGCGCATCGTCTTGCGTTTCATTCCTGCACCCCAAGTGGACGTCCTTTATCAAGAGCCGTGCGGACAGTCCTGAGACGACTATAACGCCGCGCATGGCAGCGTAGGAGGGGCAAAAGGCCCTCCGTATTCAACTATTAAAGTCCGGCAAGAAAGTTGAGCGGCATCTGCGTCACGCGCTTACCTGCCGGGCGACTGCCTTGCCACGAGCGTTATGCTAAGGTAACCATTCCTTCGCACTACCGTTCTCAATAAATCCAGCGGGAGCCACAAATTTGGCGCGGCGCAGCACCAGAACATCAACAGATTCAGACGGCAATTCCGCTCGCGCCATTCGCCGCCCAGCACCAAGCGAGGACGGACTTCCGGCGAACGGCCACGAATCCCTGAACCCCAAACCCTCGCCCTCGACATCATTGAACGCTCGCGACACTCAGCCCGCCCCGCAAGGTACTCCCTCCATGCACGACGTTTTCGGCCCCGCCGGACTACTCGAGCGCTGCATGATCGGCGGTTACGAACACCGCCCCGGCCAGCTTGAAATGGCCGAAGTCGTTCACGACGCCTTCGAACAACATCACCACGCTGTCGTCGAAGCCGGCACCGGCACCGGTAAAACCCTCGCCTACCTTATCCCCGCGATTTGCAGCGGCCGCCGCGTCGTCATCTCTACCGCCACCAAGTCTTTGCAGGAGCAGCTCTATCAAAAAGACGTCCCGTTTCTGCAGAAACACTTCGCGCCCAATCTGAAAGTGGCGGTCATGAAGGGCCGCTCGAATTTTCTGTGCCACGCCAAAGTTCACCAGATGGCTGATCAGCCGCAGCTGAAAGGCATGGAAGAAATTGATGAGTTCCGACAGATTCGCGAATGGTCACAGCTCACCGAGACCGGCGATCGCAGCGAGCTCACGTTTCTTTCCGACGATTCCGATTTGTGGACCCGCCTCGATGCCCGGCGCGACACTTGCACCGGCCAGAAATGCGAGCACTTCAACAAATGCTTTGTGACCGCCATGCACCAGCGCGCCAAAGAGGCCGATCTCATCATCGTCAACCACCATTTGTTCTTTGCCGATCTCTCCCTCAAGCAGGACGACTTCGGCAGCATCCTTCCGGAATACTCCGCCGTAATTTTCGATGAAGCCCACGAAATAGAAGACGTAGCCAGCGATTATTTCGGGCGGCAGATTTCCAACTACCGCTTTGAAGAGTTGGCCCGCGACGCCGACCAGTCCTTGCGCTTGCT
>JBBRPU010000090.1:0-10656 GCA_038227545.1 Candidatus Acidiferrales bacterium | reverse complement strand
ATACGCGTTCAGGTCGGCTTTCAGCTCATACATGAAAACGGTGGACTCTGATTCGTCAAACTTTCCGCGCGTTTCAATTTCCGCGGGATCCACCAGTACCGCGCCCTGCGCTTTCAACACTTCCAGCGCCGTGCCCATCAGCGCATCCACCGCTCCGCTGAAGCCAAACGTCCCGCGCACCACTCCAATGCGCGCTCCACGCAATCCATCAGCGACCAAAAATTGCGTGTAGTCCGCGTAAGACTTCCCGCGGCTTTCGGCAGTCGCTTTGTCTTCCTCGTCCACCCCGGTCAGCGCGCCCAGCAAAATCGCGGCATCCCGCACTGTGCGGCACAGCGGCCCCGCGGTGTCCTGGCTATGCGAAATCGGAATGATTCCGCTCCTGCTCACCAGTCCCACCGTCGGCTTCAATCCCACCACGCCATTCGCCGACGCAGGACACACAATCGAGCCATCCGTTTCCGTTCCAATCGCGATGGCGCACAAATTCGCGGAAACTCCCGCGCCCGAACCGGAACTGGACCCGCAAGGATTGCGATCCAGCACGTACGGATTTTTCGTCTGTCCTCCGCGCCCGCTCCATCCGCTCGAAGACTGATTCGAACGAATATTGGCCCATTCGCTCAAATTTGTTTTGCCTAGAATGACCGCCCCGGCTTCGCGCAATTTCTGCGCCACCATGGAATCTTTTGGCGGCTTCGAACCCACCAGCGCCAGGGAACCCGCGGTCGTCATCATCCGATCGGAAGTATCAATATTGTCTTTGATCAGTATCGGAATCCCGTGCAAAGGGCCGCGCAGATGCTTTTGCTTGCGCTCCCGATCCAGTTCCTTCGCGATACTCAGCGCATCCGGGTTTACCTCAATGACGCTGTTGATGGCCGGACCGTGTTTATCAACTGCCTCGATTCGCGCCAGATATTTTTCAGTAATCGCCTGCGCGGTAAATCGGCCGGAGGCCATGGCGCTCTGCAAGTCCGTGACGGTCGTCTCATCCAACTCTGAAGACGGCACCGCTCCGGCGTTTCCACCAAAACCGGACCAAGCTTCGCGCGACGTCCCGAACGATATTCGCGGCGAGATAGCCACCGCCGAGGCCCCGAGTAGGCTAGCCTTTAGAAACTTCCGGCGCGCCGGGACTTCCCCGGATACTTCGCAGCCCGCCCTCTCCGATGAATCCACTCGCGGCGGAAGCTCGCCAGCCCTTACAGACTTTTTATTCATTTATGTTCCTCGCCCGACGCTAGCTTGGGCGCACACATGTTACGCCAAGTGCGCCCTACGCGCAGCAGACCAGCCGTCTCAGAGGACAGAATAGCGGCCCGATTCAAGTGTCCAAAGTTAAGTTATCCAACAGAGCACGAGTTCGAATCCATTCTTTCGACCTTCGAAGCTTTCTATAAAATGAGGACAAGCTAATTTTCATCTGGAAGGTGTGCCATGACGAAACACAACGACAACCACAGCTCGACAGAGTGGAACTGCACCGTAGCCTGGGACCGCTCCAGGCAGCGCCTCCACGCCAGCGCCGTCTTGCTCGCCATCTGCGCTTTTTCTGCCAGCGCCCCGGTGTGGGCCCAGGACGTGGCCGAGGCCGCTCGTCAAGAACAAGCCCGCAAAGACAAGCAAGCCGCGGCTCGTCAGAAGCACGTGTACACCGAAGAAGACTTGAAGCGGGCGCGCATACTGACCCGCCATGACCGCGAACTGCTGGACGCCAAGAAGCGTGAGCAAGTCGTGCCGGGAGCCGTTGCGCAACCAGCCGAGGTTTCCGCCGAAGTTCTGGAGCAACTGCCCCTGGGTGACGTGGCCCGCATGTATCGCGCCATAAAGGAATTGTCACAAGCCGCGCAGTCTGCGGAGTTCCACCTACCCGCCGCGCGGGCCAACGCGAAGTTTGTCTCCCCAATCCCGGCGCACGAATTCGTCGCATCCAGGCCGCGCGCACCGCATTCGTCGCAACACGACGTGCCCGTGGCCCCCGAATTTTCGTACGCCGCAGTGGTAGCGCCAGAGTTCAAACCCGCGGGCGTAGCACCTCAGCCTGCCCGCGAATTTGATATGCCGCACCCAGGCATTCTGCAACCCGCGCCAACTGTGGCCCCGGTCGCACCCGTTTTCGTAAACCCCGACGCCCCACGCACGATTGTCGTGAAGCGTGGCGATTCCTTCTGGAAGCTCGCGCAGGTAAATCTGGGCGACGGTCATCGCTGGCACGAAATTGTTGCGGTAAATCCGTCCATCGTGGACCCGCAGCACCTGGTGCCCGGCATGACCATCCATATCGCGGCCGCGACGCCCATCGCCCCCGATGCCCCTAGCGAACCCACCGATTCGAAAATAACCGTCCAGAAGGGCGACAGCCTGTGGCGCATTGCCCAGATCAAGCTGGGCTTCGGCGGCTTCTGGGGCTGCATCGCAAAAGCAAACCCCATGATTGTGGACGCCAACCGCATCTACACCGGGCAAACTCTTAGCCTGCCCCAGACTTGCGACAAGGCACGCGAAAAGTAGGTCTTTCTCGCCGATTTACAAGCCCCACTCGTCGTCATGCTAGTGGGGTTTTTTCTTGAACCATACCGTCATTTCAATGGTCGGTCTGGCGGGGTATGTAACAAGGGTCGCGGGTCCTGCTTCTCAACGCTCCAAATCAGCTACAATTACAGCGTTGTTCATCACGAGGTCCGGTTTGATTCATCGCCACGTCTTCCATAATGAAAGCCTTTTGCCTGTGGAGAAAGCACGCCTCTCTCTGGGGCAATCCGGGCTCATCTGCGGCCACGGCCTCTTCACCACGCTGCGCATTGAGCAAGGCGAAGCCTTTGCCTACGAACGCCACTGGCGCCGGCTCGAAAAACACGCCGCCATCATTCGGCTGCCCCTGCCCTACGCGCCCGCTAAAGTACGTATGCACCTGCACGAGCTGATACGCGCCAACAAAATCACCGGTGGCTGTGCACGAATCTACATGGTCAACAATCACGTCGGCGCCTGGACCAGCGGCGAAGCGCTCCCGCCAGTGGATATCCTTATCTGTACCGCCGATCTTCCGCAATATTCTCCCAGCGCGCGGCTCGCACTTCGAGAACAGGGTCGCCACGCCGCGGCTGCACTCTCTGGCGTGAAGAGTATTTCGTGGCTTAACAACGTCTGGGCCGTGGCGGAAGCCGCCAGAGACGGCTTCGATGAAGTGGTACTGCTGAACGAACGCAACGAAATCGCGGAATGCACTTCCGCAAATCTATTCGTGGTGAAAAACGGCAAAGTGTTGACCCCTCCGCTAAGCTCCGGCTGCCTGGAAGGCGTCACCCGCGGAATTCTGATGGAGATTGCCCCGGAAGCCGGCGTTTCCATTAACGAACACGCTTTGCATGCCGAAGACTTGTATTCCGCTGACGAAGTGTTTATCGCCTCCACCAACCGCAACGTAATCGGTGTCAGCGAAATCGCGGGGCACCACATTGCTAATCCGCGTGGGCCGGTAAGCACGCGCCTCAATGAACTCCTCGAAAGCTACATCGGTGAATACGTGACGCGTCGCCACACCGCTGCGGTCCGCTAGTACTACCTGAGGGCGTGTATGATTTGAGGGGAACGATGCTTACAGGCTCTGCCCAGCGCACCTGACCTTTGGATAAGAATGCGCACGGGAGTGAAGTAGCCACTTCATTCGATCAGTGACAACAGACAGCTTAGCGAGTAGGCCGTGAACGCAATTGTCAGTTCGCCTATCGGGTTCGAGCGCGCCGCTTCTTGGGCGCGGCCTTGCGTTTCACTGACTTTCCGGAAACTTTGCCCTTGGCTTTCCGTCCGGACCTGGCTGCCTTCTTGGCGGAGGTTTTCCGCTTCGGTGCGCGGCGAACCGCCTTCTTGGGCGCTTTGGCTTTCTTCGCAGCCTTCTTGACGGTCGCTACCGTTTCGCTGGCCGCATCCGACAGGGACTTCTGCGCTGCGCCGGCGCGAGCCACCAGCGTTCCCAGCGTCGAGCCGATGCTTTCCGCCACGCTGGTTAGCAAACCAGAGTCTTTTTCCGACGACCCACTGCCTGAAGATTTTTCCGCAGCCATATAGTCTATTCCCCTCGAGAGAAGCGGTTATCGAAAGTCCACGCACGGCCGAAGCCGTGCGTGGACAAGTGCTGCGCCATCACTCAGCGCGCTGGCGAAAGAACTGCGTCGCCCGGGATGCTTAGACCGGTTTGCGCCCCTGTATGACCCGGATCAGCACTACGATGATCGCCAGGACCAGCAGAATGTGGATGAAACCGCCCAGCGTATAGGAAGTCACCAGCCCGAGCAGCCACAAAATCGCAAGTATTATCGCAATTGTCCAAAGCAAGTCCATCTCCGGTCTCCTTAGTTGAATATCAGGTGGCCAACGAGGCCCTTCAAGATGGTGGGACAGTACGGTTAATGGCTCTCGGGTACCATCAGGTAAACGATGTAGGCTCCAGCGCTTTTTGTAGTACAGGACTTTCTCAGAAATCTTTTGACGCCTGAGTGCCGCTCCAAAAAAAACGACTGCGAAATTCCTTCGCAGCCGGCTGAAGTCTCAATGAAGTTGGAGTTCGCTAGGAATGCGACGCGTAGTCCGTCCCACCGTTAGCTTTTTGCCAGTTAGTTTCCTGCGATGACGGTACGCTGCCGAAAGTCGCAGGCCTGCCGGTCGCCGCCTTTTTATAGTGCTCGCTGAAACCCGGGACTATTTCCTCAACAAACCCTGTCAATTGCGCGATGCCCATGCTTACGGCCGCATTCTTCAACGTTTCCCATGTCTCTAACGCCTGCTTGGTGACGGCGCTGGGTGGACCTGCAAAACGCTTAGGAGCCGCCTCTAATGCACCCTCGGATCCATAGGCACTCGAGCGGTCTTTGGCATCTTTAAAGGACCGATACCGGGAGGTCGCCTGAGACGACATACGCGACGCACTGGGCAGAATCGCTGCCAGCAAAACTCCACCTACGAAAGCGGCTCCCAGCATGACGCCAGGCCGCTCTTCGAATTGCGTCTTCCAGTCAAAGGCGCCCTTCACCTTCTCCTCCAGCTCGCTGAAGTTATCCTCCAGCTCGCTGCGCTGATGCCGTATGTGCTGCTCTATCTGCTCTGGTCTTTCGTCCATTGGACATTCTCCTTGATACTTTCAATCGTCCGTTCCGGAACCGCATTCACATGCTTAAACCGCGCCTTAGCGGCGCCCAACAAAGCCATCGCCCCAACTGTCAGGACTGCGCCGACGATTAGAGCCGCCATCCACATGGTCACAACTGTGGCCAGCGCCAGCATCGCCGTCAGCAAGAGAAAGCCGAAGGCGTAAAGCCCCAAGGCGCCGCCCATAACCGACATGATCACGGGCGATTTCGCCTTGGCAGCTTCCTGTTTCACTTCGGCTTTGGCCAGCCGGAACTCGGACCGGATAATCTCCTGGATATTTCCAACAATATCCTGGAGAACCTCCGGCACCGTCCTGCCGTTTTGAACTGCCATCTTTGTGCCCTCTCGCATGACCGTTTTTTAGTCGCTGCTGCGCATGACACGCGCCAGCAGGAAGCCCAGCACCGCGGCTGCCGCTAGCGACTGCCCGGGGTAGCGCTTCACCAGGTCGGTAACATCCGATGCCATTTCAGAGAAGTCATGATCCCTGACGTAGTCTGCCGTCGCCGAAAGCTTGTCGGCTGTGGCATGCGCTGCGCTGGCCACGCGGTCCGACTGGCTATGCAGGGCCGAGGCCGTGCGGTTCAGCGAGGCAGCGGCGGGTTCGCGTGATGCGTCAATTTTATCGGCAGTCTTGCGGCCGAAATCATTGACGCGATCCCGAACATCGGCGGCCTTGTCAGAAATTTGTTCCTTCAACCTAGCTGCGGTCCCAGCCACACTGCTGGAGGAACTCTGGTCCCCAAAAGGCTTGTCCATGCTGTCGTTACGATATTGTTCGTCCATAATATTCTCCTTTGATCTCGGGTGGCTCAGAGGCATCCGCGGCTCGATCTCGCGCCACGAACGCGCTCGCCATCTAGCTTGCAGGAGGGGAATCTATTCTGTCTGCCCCAGGCGTGCCATCCGGTAAAAAGCGTAGATTGCGCAACCGTTCCCCCTAGCAATCAGATCTTGCTTCTCTTTCACTTGCAGGAGGGTGCATTATCATTCCAGCCTAGAAGAAGGCCTTTCACGGAACCCTGCCCATCGTCCCAGGCGCAGGCCGCCAAATTCTAACGGAGCGTTATCATGCAAGGTTTCTACGAAGAGATGGCGGAGTTTGCGGCCATGACCGAAGACGAAGGTTTCCTTGGTCAATGTGCGAGCGACATAACCGATCACCTGCCTCGCAATGACCATCGCGTTACTGGCTCCGCCGGCGGCAATTTTCTTCCTCGCCAGGCGCGTCAGTTGCAATTTTTGGCCATTGAAAAATCCCCCGTTTTTATTACGAAAGCCGGGTGATCTGATTGGCTCGCACTTCTCCCGCTAAGGATATTTCCCGCATTCTGACGCTGTTTGCGGCGGTTGTGGTCATCGGCACGCTGTATTTCGCGCGCGAAATGCTGGTGCCCCTGGCGCTCGCCATACTGTTTACCTTCGTTCTGACGCCTTTGGTCGGTTTACTTGAGCGTATGCACTTCCCGCGATTTCTGGCCGTATTCCTCACCGTAGCCCTGGCAGTCGTAGGGGTGGGAATCGCAGGTTGGACCGTGGCGAATCAACTCCTTGATGTCACCAATCAATTGCCCGGCTATAAATCCAATATCAAAACTAAAATAGACTCCATTCGTAGTCCCAAAAGCAGCAGACTCGACAACGCCGCCAATGCGGTTAAAGAAATTGGCAAAGAAATTACCGACAGCTCCGCCGACACCGCCGAAAATGCCTCGGCGAAGACCTCCGGAAAAACTAAAGCCGCCATCGCTCCCCCAAAGCCTGCCCAGGTGCAGGTCTACCAGCCCGCCGCCAATCCTCTGGAATCACTCAGTAGTGTGATAACCCCCGTGGGCAGCGCCATCATCGTCCTGGTGCTGACCATCTTCACGCTCGCGGGACGCGAAGATTTACGTAATCGCGTCATCGGCTTGGCGGGCCACGGCCATTTGAACGTCATGACCCAAGCGCTGAACGACGCCGGAGCGCGCGTCAGCCGCTACCTGCTCATGCAGTTGCTGGTGAACACCGGTTACGGCGTAGTCGTTGGGGTTGGCCTGTATTTCATACATGTGCCAAACGCCCTTTTGTGGGGGACCGTGGCGGCGCTGTTTCGCTTCCTGCCGTACATCGGCGCTCCGCTGGCTGCGATATTGCCCATTTTATTGTCCCTCGCAATATCCCCTACGTGGACTCAACCTGTTGAAACTCTGCTCCTGTATCTGGTCGTGGAATTAGTGGTCGCCAATTTTCTCGAACCGCTCTTGTACGGGGCCAACACTGGCATTTCCTCGTTCGCCATTCTGTTCGCGGCCATTTTTTGGGCCTTGATTTGGGGTCCCATCGGGTTGTTACTGTCCACTCCGCTCACCGTTTGCTTGGTAGTCATCGGGCGGCATGTGCCTACCTTGAGTTTCCTGAACGTTTTGCTCGGCGACCAGCCCGTGCTGCCGCCGGAGGCCCACTATTATCAGCGCCTCCTGGCATCCGATCAGAACGAAGCCAAGCATGTCCTTGAGGAGTACCTAAAAGATCACCCACTCGAAGAACTCTACGATTGCGTCGTCGTCCCCGCACTGGCGCTCGCGGAGCAGGATCGCCACCACGACGATCTCGACGCCATCACGGAACAATTCATCGTGCAGAGCACCAAAGAATTACTGGAAGAGCTTGCGGACAAAACCAAAGAAGCCGAAACAGTCGCGAAAGAAAAAGCTTCCGTGGAAGAAACAACAACCTTGCCGCCCGCTGTCGAAAAAACTCCCATGCTTTCAGGTCCGCTGACCAGTATCGTATGCTTGCCCGCTCGTGATGAAGCCGACGAAATCGTTGGCATCATGCTCGCGCAGCTCTTGGAAAATGCCGGATATCGCGCGCAAGCTCTGGCCATCGGCACTACCACAGACATGCTTGCCCAGGTCAAAGCTTCTGCTCCCGACATCGTATGCATCTCGGCGCTGCCGCCCTTCGCGCTGTTGCACGCCCGGGAATTGTATAAAAAAATTCGCAGCGTCCTGCCGGATGCCAAGGTCGTCATCGGGTTGTGGAAGTTCGCGGGCGATCCCATAAAAGCCAGTGGCAGGCTCAATATCGCCGGTGAAGATAAGTTGGTTCTGACACTGGCTCAGACCGTCCTGCAGGCGGGCGTGTTCCGGGACCTTGAAGCTGCCCAGCGCTCGAAACATCCTGCGGAAGTGCACATCACGGAAAAATTGGCATGAGCCTGGGGCAGCAGCTTTTGACTCTGGTGATCCTGGCTCTACCGGTGGCCTCCGTCGCCTGGACCATCACCCATGAAGAAATTTTTCGCGAAACGCGCGACTGGTGCGTGCGCAACAGTAAAGCCTGCCAGACCATTTTTGAGCGCAAGTTCTTCTATCTTTTTACCTGCGAATACTGCTTCAGCCACTACGTTGCCGCGGTTTTTCTGTTCATCACGCGCTTTAAACTGGTGTTCCCCGGCTGGCGGGGCTACCTGATTGCCGGCTTCGCGCTGGTGTGGGTCGCCAACATCTATATGAGTATCTTTGCGCGGCTGCGTCTGGACATCAAACGCGAGCGCGTCAAAATTTCAGCGGCGGAAAAGGAAATAAAACAGGCCGATCCCGTTGAAAAATAATCGCGCCCTCATGCTGCGGTGACCGCCAGCACGAAGTTCCTCACGCCGCACAGGTCCGAGCGATCTTCGACAATGTCGGCTTCGATTTGATAAATGCGCAGCCCGTCACGCAAGGCTTCCGCGCTGGGCGGCAACGTTGCTTCTTTGGCGATCAGCGCCAGGCCGCTGGCGGTTGAAGGCAGGGTCTCAATTTTCTCCACACGATCCACCGTCCAGTTGATGGCTTTAAATACCGTCAGGAAATCCTCCGCATACCCCGCCGCCTCACCCGTGCCCGCCGGGCAGCATACCCCTACCGGCTCATCCGGAAAGTTCAACAATATTTGAATCAGCACTGCCTGCTGGTGAGTGCTTAATTTCCGGGCGCCCGGGCCCCGTGGTGCTCTATTACCTATGCTGCTGCCCATTTCCGCCAAGATGACTCCCCTCGCTCCGCCTGGATCTCGCCAATACTAATCCCAGTTTACCTTGCAGACTATTCATTCCCATGCAGCGAATTCGTCGGTGCTCCCGCAAACAGGGGATTTACGATTCGCCGTAATTGTGGCCATACTATTTCCGCTTACCATAAATGGTAACGCTACAGGGAGCAGCTCATGGCCGCATCAGTTTGGAAAGGCAGCATATCCTTCGGGCTCGTATCGGTGCCCATAAAATTATTTGCCGCCGCTCGTTATTCGCATATCGGCTTCCATGAAGTTCACAGAGAATGCGGCCATCGCGTACATCACCAACTCTATTGCCCCTACGACAAGCGCGTTGTAACTCGCGACGAAATCGTCATGGGCTACGAAGTGGACGAAGACAAGATGGTCATTGTGGATCGCGAAGAGCTGAAAAAGCTCCAGCCGGCGTCATCTTCGTCCATGGAGATCCTCCAGTTCGTGCAACTCAGCGATGTGGATCCCATCTATTTCGAAACTTCCTACTTCTCCGTCCCCGACGAAGCCGGACGCCGCGGCTACACGCTGCTCCTGGAGACCATGGAAGAATTGAAAGTCGCCGCCATCGCCCAGGTAACCATGCATCAGCGCCAACGCACCGTGATCGTGCGCCCCTTCAACGGTGGACTCACGTTGCACACGCTGTACTATCCGCGGGAAATTCGCGACGTGCCCGGTTACGGAAAAAATAGCGCCACGAATCTGAAAGGGCCTGAAATATCATTGGCCGAACAATTTGCCAAAGGCCTTGTAGCGCCATTTCATCCGGAAGACTTTCGCGACGAATATCAGGCGCGCGTGAAGAAACTCATCGAGAGCAAGGAAAAAGGCACCGCCGCCCCCAAGCCGGAAAAAACTCCCAAGCTTGCTCCCGTAGTGGACTTGATGACCGCTCTGAAACAAAGCATCGCCAACAAGGCCGCCCACGCGAACCACGGCAAAACCATGCACGAAAGATCAGCGCGTTCCAGAAAAACTGCCTAGCGGGGCGCGTTGCAATTCCAACATCCGATGCATTCGTTAACCAGAATGCCTCGATTCGCGGGCGCAACGGCCCTGCCGCTTGTCCGCGCATGCTACAATCCACCCCTGGAGCGCGTCTATGCCCGATTCCGTGGCCCTGCCTGGTGAAGCGGTATTGGAAGTTGTGTCGCCCGATGGCGCGCGCCGTTTCGCGCGCATCGTCCAGACGCCTTTCCATATCGGCCGCGGCGCGGAAACCGGCAACCATCTGCAGCTTTCGGATCGGCGCATTTCTAGAAATTGTGCCGCCATCGTCACCGAGGCCAATCGCTTCTATCTGGAAGATCGCGGCCAGCGGCGCGGACTTTTCGTCAATGGCGAGAAAGTGGAAAGCCGCGAGCTTCAAAATGGCGACGTCGTTTCCTTTGGCCTCGAAGATTCCTACGAAATAATTTTTCGGAATTCTACGGATTCTGGCGAAGACTCCATTCCCCATCTCCT
>JBBRPU010000089.1:0-10755 GCA_038227545.1 Candidatus Acidiferrales bacterium | reverse complement strand
CGCGACTGCGCCTGCTGAAACATTTTGTCTACGTCCATGCCGGCCATGGCCGCCAGCTTCTTCGCCACCTCCAGTTGAATCCACGAAGCGCCTTGCAGCTTCGGCGTGCCATCAAGCCTCAAATATGACTTCGCTTTGCCATTCGAATTTCTGACCACTTCCCAGCCGTAGCTCGCCAGATCCCGGCGGTGAATGATCAGTGTAGCCACCGCTCCGTGTCGCGCCGTTTCCTGGTACTTGTAAACCCAACGTCCGTAAAACGTCAGCGCGCGCCCAGTAAAAAACTTCGGATCGTCGGAGGTCGGCTCGTTGACAAACAGCAGCGCCACTTTTCCCTTCAGGTCCACGCCCTTGTAATCGTCCCAGTTATATTCCGGCGCGGTAATTCCGTAGCCCACAAAAACGATAGGCGCATCAATGTCCGACACTTCTTTCTGCGATTCGTTCTGGGTGATGTAATCGTCCAGATTCTTCAGCTTCAGTGCTTCCCCACTCTTCGGCTCCAGCGAAAACGTCGTTTCCGGCAAAGTGGTCATGGACACCATCGGCACTTCCTGGAAATACGTGTCGTGATCTCCCGCCGGCTTCAATCCGTCCAGCGCGAATTGCGTGGCGATGTACTCCGCGGCGATATCGCTGCCGCGCTGACCCATGCCGCGCCCTTCGAGCAGGTCGCTGGCCAGAAATTTTACGTGCGCGCGAATGCGCTCCGCATCAATCGAGGGTCTACTCCCCTGCCGCGTTTGCGCGCCGACAAAAGCCGCTCCCGCCGTGATCAATATCACTGCCAACACTTTAAATTTACGCATGCGCCCCTTTTGGTTCCACTACTTCCTGGTCCGGTCTTTCAGCAGACCTTTCAGCTCCGACATGAATTCCTGCACGTCCTTGAAATCCATATACACCGACGCAAATCGCACGTACGCCACCTTGTCCAGCTTTTTCAGGCCGCGCATGATCATTTCTCCGATTTCGGCGGTGGTCAGCTCACGCTCCGTAGCTTCATGCACCACCCCTTCTATTTCATCCACGATGGCTTCGAGCTTGGGAGTGGCCACCGGACGTTTCTCGCACGCCTTCAGCAGCCCCTGCAAAATTTTGTGCCGCTCGAAGCGTTCCCTCCGTCCGTCTTTCTTCGCCACCATGTAGGGAATCTCATCAATCCGCTCGTAGGTAGTAAACCGGCGCCCGCACTTCAGGCATTCCCGCCGCCGCCGGATGGTATCCCCCACGCGGCCTTCGCGTGAATCAATCACTTTGTCGTCAACGTGCGCGCAAAAAGGACACTTCACTCGTCTCTATCTCCCAGAACTGCCAAACCAATTTTTCGGCGACGGAAATTTGCAGCTGAAACTATTTCACGGTCTCCACAACTTCTCGTTTTTCTTCCTCGGCCATCTGTTTCAACTCTCGCAAACCCCATCCCTCATGAATCAAAAAAGGCACGCCCACCACGCTGCAACCCGCAAACGTTATCAGCCACAACACCATGGCCGCCGCAACTGCGGGCTCTCTTTCTACTCCAAAAATCGCCGTGTATGCAATGATCGCTCCGGCCTGCGAACCGCCACCGACGCCCGGCAATTGAATCGATGACCCCACTAACGAAAACGCCAGAATGAGCGGTGCGTCGGCTACCCCGATGCTGTGCAGCGCGCCCGAAAAACTGTGCGACACCCAGTAATAAACCAGCGCCACCGCCGCCCAGTGCACGCCGGAATATACGGTGGCCAGAAGAAGATCTTTCAACGTCCGAATGGTCTGCACCCCGCGCACAAATCCCAGCACCACGCGCGCCAATCCGCCGCGCCAACCACCCACGCTGATCGTGCCTTCCAGCCGCGTCTCCAAAAGCGAAGTGCCGTGCACGCGTAAGTACACGAGCCCGGCCGTGGCCGCAATCACTCCCAGAAACATGATTGTACCGGTTGTCTTCGCGGCCACCTCCAGGCGCGTAGCCATCTCCCCGGCATGTGGGCGCGAACCAAACATCACCAGCCCGATTGCGGCGATCACCGCAATGCTGGCCATATCAAAAATGCGCTCCAGCACATAAATCCCAAACGTATCCGCCACCGGCAAATCCTGCTTTTTGGCCAGTAGCAGCGGCCGCACCGGCTCACCCGCGCGGCCCAGCAAAAAAATCGCCGCAAACCCCGCCAGCGTCAGCTTGTAAATTTTCCAGAAATTAGCGTTCCCGATATTTCGCTGGAAGACCTGCCAGCGCAGTGATCTGATTCCGTAGCAGGCGTAAATCGCCACCGCGGCCAGTATCAGGTAGTAAGGATTAGCTTCGCGCACGGACTGCAGCAACTTCGGCCCGCTGAATCCGCCGAGATGCAGGTAACCCCTGGCTACGTACACCACCAGCGCCAGCACCGCCAGTCCGGCAACAACCAGAACAGTTTTTTTGGCCGGCGCGCGCATGTGCCATGAGCCTACTGGCCGCATTCCACGTCGTCAAGTTTCGCGCGCCAGCGTGTTTCAAACGCATTCTCGTGTAAGCATCCTCGTCGGGCGAATATTTCCAACTTAGCCGGGGTACAATGCCCAAACAGTGCCGCCCGGCGTGTGTCCGGCCCGGCGTTCGCCATGAGTCAGCCATCCGGCAGCACTATTTCGCACTATCGGATCTTGGAAAAGATCGGTGGCGGAGGCATGGGCGACGTGTACAAGGCGGAAGACCTTACCCTTGGCCGCATCGTTGCCCTGAAATTCCTTAACGAGAAGTCCGCGCGCGAGCGTCAGTCCGTCGAGCGCTTTCGCCGCGAAGCCCGCGCCATCTCCGCGCTCAATCATCACAACATCTATACCATTTATGAAGTTGGTGAGGCCCACGGGCAGAATTTCATCGCCATGGAGTTCCTTCCTGGAAAAACTTTGCGCGACCACATCTCTGGTGGCGCCCTAGAGACCAGCGCGGTGCTGGATATCGGTTTCCAAATTGCCGACGCCCTCGATTCCGCGCATACCCAGGGCGTCATCCACCGCGACATTAAGCCCGAAAATATTTTTCTCACACCCCGCGGGCAAATCAAGATCCTCGACTTTGGCTTGGCTAAGTTGGGTGCCGGTCCTGAGCCTTCGGCACTTCCCACCGTGGACGAGCGTTCGCTCACTTCCCATGGTGCAACCGTCGGCACCGTCGCCTACATGTCCCCCGAGCAAACGCGCGGCGAAGCGATTGACGCGCGCACCGACATTTTCAGCTTCGGAACCGTTTTGTACGAAATGGCCTGTGGCCAGCGCCCGTTCAAAGGAGAAACTTCCGCCGCCGTCTCCGATTCCATCCTCCACGCCACGCCGGAGCTCCCCAGCACCGTCAACCCGGAGGCACTCGCCGGTTTGGATCACGTGGTCACCAAGGCCCTCGAAAAGGATCGCGGGCGCCGCTTCTCATCCGCAGCTGAAATGCGCGCGGAGCTGGGTGCGCTGCGGCAGCGCCGCATTATTGAATCCAGTGGTTCCCAGCCCATCGTAGAGGTATTGCGCAAGCCGTCGTTTATTGCGGGCGCCGTCTTATTGCTCGCTGCTGGCGCTGTTGCCGCCGGGCTCATTTATAGAAATCACGCCCGCACCACCTGGTTGCACGAAAAAGCTTTACCGGAGATTCAGCAACTCGTTCTGCAGCGGAAGGCGGTAGCGGCCTTTAAGCTTATCCAGCAGGCGGAACGCTTTGGCGGCGGTGATCCCGCGCTGATTAAATTGAAAGCTGCAACGCTCACGTTGGCGCCGATCGTCACTACTCCTCCCGCCGCCGATGTCTATATTCGCGACTACGCCGACAATCGCAGTGACTGGCAATATCTTGGAAAGACTCCACTCGCTGAGAATCGCCTGCCCACAGGATTTTACGCGTTCAAAATAACCAAAAAAGGCTACGAGGCGTTGGAAATGACCGGCACTCTGGATGGAGGCCGGACCATGCAGGTACCGCTCGACTCTGTGGGTACGCTTCCAGCGGGAACCGTGCGCATATCCGGCGGAGATGTGGATCCTACGGGCCATCACAGTGTCACCCTTGCCAGCTTTCTCATGGACAAATTCGAGGTTACCAACAAGGATTACAAAAAATTTGTGGATGCAGGCGGCTACCGCGATCCGAAATATTGGAAGCACCCGTTCATTAAGGATGGACGAACGCTGGCATTTAGCCCCGCCATGCTGTTGATGCAGGACAAAACCGGTCGCGCTGGCCCGTCAACGTGGGAGTTGGGCAGTTATCCAGCAGGCGAAGACGATTATCCTGTCAGTGGGGTGAGCTTTTACGAAGCCGCCGCTTACGCACAGTTCGCCGGCAAAAGTCTGCCCTCCGTTTATCACTGGTATCGCGCCGCAGACATGGGACGATTCTCGGATATTTTACAGGCCAGCAATTTTGCCGGAAAGGGACCGGCAAAAGTCGGACAATATTCCGGCCTCGGGCCGTTCGGAACTTACGATATGGCCGGAAACGTAAAAGAGTGGTGCTTGAATTCTTCCGGCGACCGTAAATATATTCTCGGTGGCGCCTCGACAGATCCTCCGTACATGTATCAGGAGCCCGACGCCCGAACTCCGTTCGATCGTTCAGCTACGAATGGCATACGTTTGATTAAGGAAGCCACCGCGAATTCCGCGAACTCTAAGGCGGATGTCGCAGCGCCCCTTTCTTTCGCGGCCTCCGACTATCGCAATGTGAAGCCAGTTTCGGATTCCGTATTTGAAATCTATAAGAGCTTGTACTCCTACGATCGCACCCCACTCGACGCTAAGGTCGAGAGCGAAGATGATAGTTCCGCGTATTGGAAGCGCCAGCGCATCACGTTTAATGCCGCCTACGGTAACGAACGTGTCATCGCCTTTTTGTTTCTACCCAAGAATATTTCCAAGCCGTATCAGACCGTCGTCTATTTCCCGCATAGCGGTGCCCAGTCCTTTCACACCGTGGACGATACCCAACTGTCGTTGATTGATTTTGTTGTAAAAAGCGGCCGGGCGCTGATGTTTCCGATTTACAAAGACACCTACGAGCGCCTGGACACGCCACCGGATGCCGGCACCAGCGCGGAGCGCGATGAAACCATTCAGCAGGCCAAAGACCTGCGCCGCTCGATCGACTACCTGGAAAGCCGCGACGATATTGACTCGTCCCGTCTGGCCTACTACGGAATAAGCTGGGGCGCGGTCCAGGGCCCCATCATGACGGCGATAGAGCCTCGCTTTAAAGCCGCCATTTTTGCCTCCGGCGGTTGCAACGCCCAGAAAGTTTTGCCTGAAGCCGATGCCATGAACTTTGCCTCGCGCGTAAAAATTCCCGTGTTGATGGTCAACGGCCGCTACGATTTCGAAATTCCCCTGGACACCTGCCAGGAGCCGCTGTTCCGATTGCTCGGGTCCGCGCCCCCGGACAAGCAGCACGTGTTGTACGACACCGGGCATGCGCCGCCGCTCTTGCCGATAATGAAAGAAGGGTTGAACTGGCTGGACCACTATCTCGGGCCGGTGAAGTAATCTCGCCTTCAAGTCGGGTACGCCGCTTCATTCTTCGTCTCGCTCGCCACTACCTTTATCTCGCCATTTATCCTGTGGTGCGCTATCGTTCGCGTCACATCACTGGTTCGTCCCGCTATTAAGCAGTCTTCAAAAGCATCGTGAAAGGCTCCATGCGACTTCTACCGATTCTTGCCGCTCTTGTGTTGTGCTCGCCGCTTGCAGCCGACGACCTGGAGAAATCTCAAAAAAAAGAATTCGAAGCCCAGGTCAAAATAATGACTGCGGAAGCCCAACGACTGGAGAAGGCCGGCAAACTCGTGGAAGCCCGCGGCAAATACGCCGAGTCCCAGGCGTTGATTGAAGTAAAAGACGTCACCGAAGCCATCAAGCACCTGGACGACGAAATTCGCGATCGCGTGAAAAATAATCTGGCGGCTTCACGAAAATTCTATGAAGCGCGCAACTACAAGCAGGCGGCCGCCTCGCTCGAAGAAGGCTTGAAACTGGAGGCTTTTCAACCGGTGCTCGCTTACAACTTGGCACTTTGTTATCACCAGCTTGGCGAACGCGAAAAAGCTCTTGAATACCTCATCCGTGCAAAAACCGGCACCGCCGATCCCAAGCAGAAACAGAAATTGTTGCAGTCGGTTACGTTTTTCACCACCAGTGAAAGCGCGCTTTCCCTGAAAGACGCCGAGAAAGATCGCGTCGCCCGCGTCAATACCCTGGCCGAAAGCATTGGTATAGATGCGTCGCTGGAAGATTCTCTGGGCGAAGATTCTCTGGAGGACGCCGAAGCATTTTCTGCCACCGACTCTCCAGCGCCGGTCGAAGCGACCCCGGCCGCTCTGAAAACCAACGCACCTTCCCCGCAGCCAGTTCGCGCCGGCAACGCCGGCGCCAGCCATCGTGCCAGTTTGTGTACCGCGCTGGCCGATTTAAAGGGCACGCTGGCGGCCACGCCATCAGGCGCATTCGATCTCGCCAATTGTGCGGAGATCAACGGACGCGACGCCGAAGCGTTAAAACTTCTCGAGAAATATCTGGAAATGTCTCCGGAAGCGCTCGACCGCAAGGAAATCCAAATGCGCATCGCCGACCTCAAATCACTTCTCGCGCTGCCAGGACAAAAAGGCATTGAAGTCCGCCGCCTATACGCCTCTCTCTATGGCTCGCTTGCGGAACGCAGATACGATCGTTCGCTTGCCGACTTGAACAAAGCCACCGTGTTGGATGCCAACTTCCCTTTGACCGCATGGCGTTTGGCGCTGCTCTACGAAGCGATGGGTAATGTGGAGCTCGCCAGGAAAAATTTCGCGCGCTTCCAGCAGTTAGCCCCCGAGCAGAGCTCCCAGGACGAGGCCGCGCTGCACCTGAGCACCCTGGACCCCAAGCGCACCAAGTACGACGAGGAAGTGGACGACGCAGAGCAGATTATTTCTGAACTTTTCAACCGCGCCATGAATCTGACTTTCAACGGGCCAGAAAATCGCAGCGCCCTCAAAGCCAGGCGCGCCCGCACGAAAAAGAAGGACGATGCGAAAAAAGCCGGTAATCGGATCGGCGGCTTCGCAATTCCTTACGCTTACGCCCAGCAGCAGTTGTCACGCGCCGCCGAACACCTGCAAATCGCCTTGGCGCTCTTTCCGTTGGGCGCGGAAGCCAACGAATTGATGGGCTTGGTTTTCATGCAGGCCAACGATGGTCGCATGGCCATCAGGAATTTTGATGTGGTGGCCAGCCAAGGCCTTCCGGTTTCGTTTTATGCCGAATTGCGCGACCGAAAACACGATCAGGCCGTCAAGTGTGAGCTGAACCGCGATCACGTCCGGCTCATCTACCTTTCCTCTTACGACAAAAAAGGCAAAGTCGCGCCGCCCTCCAAGCCCGCCGGCGAAGACGGCCTCGGTGATTTGGTTGTCGAACCCTTCACCACCCGCCAGCAGAGCTTTGATGCGCTGGATTTAAAGCTCGCGGACATAAAGAAAGTAGAGACAAACAACGGGCAATTGAGAATGAAACTGGCAAAGCAGGATGTTCTGCTTTCTCCGATTTTTCTCCCAACCTTTTTGCCGGTAATCGGTCCGCAGGGCCGGCGCTTCGCCAATAACTACACCCGACTTTTTGTCCGCTACCCTGGGTTGGAAGATTCCAAGTTGGGAACCGAAGGCATGAGTGGCGGAGAGAAATTCGAAATGGGCATGAGCATCGCCAACGCCAGCATGGGCATGGCCATGGGCGGCTTCACTGGCATTGGAGCCATCGGTAGCATCCAGGACGCGGTCAGCATCACGCGCACCATCCGCTCCGCCATGATTTCTCTCAACGTAAGTTTCGCAACCTGGGAAAAAAGCGTGGAGGATCAGCAGGAGTTACTGTCGGGGAAATCGTTCAAGTCCATCCCTACCCAGCCGCTGAATCTCGCATTTGTGCAGGACGCCAAATAGCCGGCCAGTTTCTGAAAACTTTTTGCCTGCCTCTTGCGTATTCTCTAGCAAAGCAAATCGCCTCACTTCGGGAACAGAAAATTCATGCGACTGGTCGTTGAAAATCTGAGCAAGGAGTACGGCGGACGCACTCAAGCCGTCCGTGCGCTTGGCAATCTTCCACTTACGCTCGGCCCTGGAGTCCTCGGCCTGCTCGGCCCTAATGGCGCCGGCAAATCCACCTTGATGCGTATCCTCGCCACGATTACCCAGCCTTCTTCCGGACGTGTACTGTGGAATGACACCGACATCGCGCGAGAACCGAATGTATTGCGAGCGGTTCTCGGCTACTTGCCGCAGAACTTCGGTGTGTATCCAAATCTCAATGCCATCGAATTTCTCGAATATCTCGCCGCCGTCAAAGGGCTTCCTGCCCCCGCGGCCAGCACCCGCATCCGCGAATTGCTCGAGCTCGTCAATCTCACCGGAGCCGCGAAACGGCCCCTCGGCGGATACTCCGGCGGCATGCGCCAGCGTATCGGAATTGCGCAGGCGCTCCTCAACGATCCGCAACTATTAATCGTTGACGAGCCGACCGCCGGACTCGATCCCGAAGAACGCGTGCGCTTCCGCAATCTGCTCTCGGAACTTTCCGGCGAGCGCATCGTCATTCTTTCCACTCACATCGTCTCGGACATCGAAGCGGTAGCCACCAGCATCGCCATCATGGAGCACGGTCATCTGCTCGCGCACGATTCGCCCGAGGCGCTGCTGAGCTCGGTCGCCGGAAAAGTTTGGGAAGTGCTGGTGCCGAGCGCGGAGCTCCCCGCGCTGCGCCAGCAGCACCTGGTAAGCAGCACCGCCCATCGCAGCGACGGCATTCACGCCCGCGTTGTCGCCGCCGCCGCTCCGCAAAACACCTTGCGTGCACTGGATTCTTCTCTGGAAGACGCCTACCTGTTCGCACTTGCGAACCACCGCGGCCCCGGTGCCGCGTCGGTTCACACGCCCGCCGGCGCCGTTAAATGATGCGACCCGCCGTCGTTCTCGCCATAGCTCGCGCGGATTTTCTGGAGCGCGTGCGCCGCTACAGTTTTCTTTTCACCCTGGCTTTCGCCCTGTACCTCGGTTATCTCGCCACCGCCGGCAACCTGGTGCTGCAAGTCGGCAACATGCGCGGCATTTTTAATTCCGCGTGGATTGGAGCGTTGCTCGCGCTGGTCGGCGGCAGTTTCATCTCCCTTGCGGGTTTTTATTTCGTAAAAAATACCATCGAACGCGACCGCCAGACGCGCGTCGGCCAGATACTGGCCGCCACGCCGATTTCTAAATTCGCGTACGCCTTGGGAAAAGCATTCAGCAATCTCGCGGTGCTCACGCTCATGATTGCGGTCCTGGCTTTGTCAGGCATCGCCATGCAGCTCATCTCCGGCGAAGATCGGCACATCGCTCTGGGAAAACTTCTTGCCCCATTTATCTTGCTCGCCCTGCCGGCCATGGCGGTGGTCGCCGCCATCTCCGTGCTCTTCGAAACCATTCCCTTTCTGCGCGGCGGATTCGGCAACGTCGCCTATTTCTTTTTGTGGATCGCCGGGCTCAGCGTGCCGTTGGCCAGCGGCAAACAAGTTTCTGACTTGATCGGCATTTCCATCATCGCTGACAGCGCCCGGAACGCTGCGCACTTGTCCCCGAAAGATGGCGGCGTCACTTTTTCTCTGGCCTTTGGTCAATTTACCAAACCCGCGTCCACCTTTGTCTGGGACGGCCTGGCCTGGACGCCCGAAATTATCATTTCACGCCTGCTGTGGCTTGGCTTCGCAGTCGCCGTGGTGCTGCTGTCGGCAGCACTGTTCGATCGCTTCGACCCGTCGCGCACAAAAATATTGCGCCACTCGCAGGCTCCTCCTCCGCAACCTGCGCATCTCCATCCGCAAACCGCTGCGCCGGTACCTGCCACTGTGGCATCGCTAACACCTCTGGCGGCAACTCGATCTCAGTATCGCTTTTTTTCCGCAGTCATCGCCGAACTCCGGCTCATGTTGAAAGGACAAAAGTGGTGGTGGTATGCCGTGGCCATCGGATTGGCGGTGGCCTCCACGATCGTGCCTTCCCCGGACGCGCGCGGCATGGTGCTCGCTTTCGCGTGGATCTGGCCAGTCCTGCTGTGGTCCTCGATGGGCGTACGCGAAATGCGCGAGCAAACCTATCAACTCATTTTTTCCGCGCCCCGTCCCGTAGCTCGGCAGCTTCCCGCGATCTGGCTTGCTGGCGTGTTCATCGCATTGCTCACCGGTTCCGGCTTCGCGTTGCGCCTGCTGGTTTCCGCCAACCTTCGCGGTTCGCCGCCTGGCTCGTTGGCGCTCTGTTTATTCCCACCCTCGCCCTGGCGCTGGGTGTTTGGAGCGGCACAAGCAAGCCCTTCGAAATTATTTACACGCTCCTCTGGTACATCGGTCCGCTACACGCCATGCCTGCTCTCGACTTCACGGGCTCAGCACCTGCGACCGCCGCGACCCGCTACCCGCTCATCTATCTCTCCGCTGCGGCAGCCCTAGCCGTTGCCGCGCTAGCCGGCCGTGCCCGCCAGCTTAAGTCCTGAAGCGGCGCCGCCCATTTGCAGGCCCCAAATGCTATCGCTTGCCGCTCAGAAATAACGGCGGCGGATTTTGCCTTAGTGACGGGCGAAGTATTCACAGCGCAATCGCATCGAGAATTTAAGTATAAAACTGCAAGCTCTCAACAATTCGTATACAGTCGCTTTGACTTATCGAATCTATTCATGCTAAATCGCATAGTTCCATTCATTCACCCTACTGAGGAGTCTTTTATGTTTCCACACAAATTGGCCGCGCTG
>JBBRPU010000088.1:0-10772 GCA_038227545.1 Candidatus Acidiferrales bacterium | reverse complement strand
ATTCCGATGCTGGTGCACCACTTTCTGGACCGTTACGCGCATGGCGCGAACATGCAAGTAACAGCGGCGGCGATGAAGAGCCTGCTGCATTACGACTGGCCGGGCAACGTGCGCGAACTGGAGAATTGCGTGGCGCGCGCGGTGACGCTGGGCGACCGGCTGATTATTGATGTGGCGGATTTGCCTCCGGCGATTCGAACGGAACAGCCTGAGTCTACGAGTTACACTTCGCAAGATGCCGCTTCCCTGTCCACCACGGCGCTGGCGGAGATGGAGCGCATGACGATTTTGCGGGTATTCGAACAAGCCAACGGGGATAAAGCGCTGGCGGGCAAGATGTTGGGCATCAGCCGCGCGACGCTGTACCGCAAGCTGAAACGATACAACATAGCGGTCAAGGGCGAGACTCCGATGCATGAACCGGAGACGGTGTCTCAATAGCAGTTTGTCCGCACGGTCATGGCGCCGAGGTGAGACGAGTTCGTTTCAGGCTGAGACGATAGAAACCCGAGCGGTCCGTCCACAAATCCTAACTACAATGAAATCTTAGCGATCCATTCCGGTTGTCTCATTCCTAATTTGGTGCCCGGCGTGCATATCTTCCACGGGGATTCTCTCGCGCACGGTGGTGTTTACCGCGCCGGAAAATTTCCTTGTTGGCGATGGCTCGTGAGGGACTGTGCGACAGTTTGATGAAGCTACCCTGGACGTGGAAGAACAGAACTGCGCGGAAGAATTGGCGCGATTTTTTCCGGAGGTAAACGCTGTGCGCGTACCGGTGCAGGTGACGGCGCTGCGCGGCGGGAATACGCGTTTACGGGAAGCCAGCGTAGTGGAGTTTGCGGCTCCCGAGCACGCGATTTTTATTTCGGAGCTACCGCTGGAGTTTGACGACAAGGTACGCCTAGAAGGCAGCCGAAAGAATCTGACGACCGACGGAACCGTCGTGGCAGTGCAATACCACGACGGTCGAAAGGCCGTGGCGGTTAGGTTCCGGCAAGGCTCCTGTCACTGGATAGTGCAGCCATGACTAAGTTAACGTCGCCGCTCGCGCCTAGCCCGGCGGGAGAAAACACCCGGCAGTCGCAGTGGGCCGAAGCCCGCTCGGTATTTCCAATTTACCTCGCGCTGGCGAAGCAATTAGGCATCTTCATTCCCTTCACGCAGCGCAACCTGCCAGAGAGTCCGGAGCTGGAACTTTTCAGCCAGGTGCAAACGTGGCTGGATTCCATGGACCAGCGGGTGATCGTTTATCAATTGCGGCACCTACTGCAGATGACCACGCTGAACGCCAGCGAGAGTAGCCTGAAGTCGCTGATCGAACGGCATCTGCGCAAGCCAACCAAAACGCATTTCGACCGCGACAAAATTGACTTCCTGCTGGTGCAGTATTTCGCGTTGTGTGCGCCGGCGAAGATTTATCACAAGCGCATCGAGCCTAGCGATGTGGCGGAGGTAATGCATCCGATTCTAGGGGATGTGGAACCGTCCAAACTGGTGTGGTGCGAGCCACTAGAAGAGATGATCGGCGCGCTGCACGGGTTCCGCAGCCTGCGGGAAATATTGAAAACGAATTTTATCGAGCAGGGCCGGCGGGTCAAGGAATCCGCGGGCGGGATGTTTTACGATGCGTCGGCACTGTTGGCGTTCATACGTTTCAATTTTCTGTTGCGGCGCACGCTGATTGAATTGATGCACGGGGACCTGATCGCGATTCGCGCGGGCATCGGCCAACTGGAAGCAGCGGAAGTGCGGGTGATGGACTGCCACAGCATCGGACTTTCGGCAGCGGAACCCATCAGCAAGGTGCGGAAGCTGGCCGACGAATGGAAGCAGCCATTTCAAAAGGAATACACGGAGCGCTCGGTCAACCAGGCGTTCGAAAAGCTGCTGGGATTGCGCGCTGACGTAGAGGCCGCCTTGGCTAAGCAGGCCGCCAAGAATTCGGATCGCAAGGTGATTGACTCAGCAGCGCACACTTCGGCGGCACTGCCTGATGGAGGAAATGCGCGCAGTGCTGCGCCGGTGGCTTCACCTGTAGGGCGGCCTCAGGAGCCAAGTGGTGCGGCATTTGATGCCGGACAAAAAGGCCAGGCGCCGGCGGCACTTGATTTTGAAGCGTGCATGGAGCAAATCTGGGAGCAGTTGATTGCTACGCCACCATTGCGCGGGCGCACCATGACGACGGTGAAGATTGCCACGACGCGGATACTTTTGTCTTCATGGGAAGTGGCGGCGTTCGTAAGCGAAACGGGAGTTTCGGCGGAAGATTTGCGGCGAGCGGTAGCGGCGCGGGCTATGGTTTCGACGGCAACGACCAATGCCAAAGAAAAAGGACACACCTTCGCGCTGGACAAAGCGCTGGCGGTCGGGCGGGTGGAGGCTTCACGGCTGCAGGATCGCGTGGATGCCGCCAAGCAGGCTAAAGATACCGAAGCAGCGGTGAATCTGGGCATCAGCACGAAGCGATTGCTGTCCGCGCTGGACGAAGCCGAGCGACTGTAAGTTTGTGACACATTTTCCCCGGATGTTGCGGGCGAATATTCCTGGGGTGGTAGTCCTTTGTCGAACGCCAGCGTTCTGATTCTTACCGATGACACGGAATTCGCAAGGATTGTGTCGGGTTGCTGGCATGCGCAGCGCAAATCTCCCAACATCACGGTGCTGAACAGCAGGTTATGGCGGAGTCACGACGTGACGGCACACGACCTGGTGGTGGTTGGCCCGATTGGGCGCGGCGAGCATCATGAGGTGTTGAATTCACTGGGCCCCGCGGCCGCCGCGATTCTTTGTTGGCCGGCAGACGCGCGGGAATGCGAGGAATTGCGAGCGCGCTACCCGCGGTTTGCGCATGTTCCGCAGCGCGAGGACTGGTCGCACACATTGCTGCTGCTGGCGGGCGAAACTCTGCGGCGGGTGGAGGCTGCGAACGCGGCGAAGCAGGCCGAGCGAGAAGCGGCCAAGAGCCAGAACCTGGCGACGCTGGGCCGCTACATGACGGACATGAAACACAGCATGAATAACGCCCTGACCTCTATGCTGGGAAATGCGGAACTGCTTTTGCTGGAGCCGGGGCAGCTTTCTTCGCAGTCATTAGTGCAGATCAGAACGATTCACAGCATGGCGCTGCGGATCAATGAAATCATGCTGCGATTCTCATCGCTGGCGAGCGAGATGCGCGAGGCTGAGAATGCTTCTCAAGCTGAGACGGAAGCGCTGAATACGGCGATGCCGCAAGGGCGCTAGCGCTGGGCTGCGCGCTCGTAACCCCTTGTTTTACTGACGTTTTACCTCATCCGAAACAATTCCCTGTAAAGACACGGGTAAACGCAAAGCTGGCCGTTAGCGTGCACCTTTATTCCCCGGATAGCTCCCGGAGATTTTTGCTGTGCTGAAAAAAGTGCTCATCGTGGATGACTCGCCTTCGGAAGTGCGGCTGATACACGGACTGCTGGAACGCGAAGGTTATAGCCCGGTGGGCCTGCATGATTCAGCGCGTATCGAAGAAGCTATCACGCTGAACCGCCCTAACGTAATTTTGCTGGACGTGGTGATGCCGGGAAAAAACGGTTTTCAGGTTTGCCGTGAGTTGAAAGGTCACGAAGACTTCAAGACGATTCCGGTAATTCTGGTGACTTCGCGGGATACCCCCAGCGACAAATACTGGGGCGAGCAGCAAGGCGCGGATGGCTACGTGACGAAGCCGTTTACCTCGCAGGAATTATTGCGAGCGGTGCGACGGTTCGCATGACGAATTTGCGTGAGTGCGTTTATACGGAGATGAGTGGGCGATGAACCCGTTTCTACATCTGGAGCCGCTGGCCGCCGACGAGAGCACCGGGAGTTTGCTGGAAGCGCTTGGTCCGATGGAAGAGCGGCATCCGGAATCGCAGTATTGCGTGTTTCGCAGCGGGCGCGAACGGTTTTGCCTGCCGGTGCTGGATGTGGAAGAGGTGCTGGATTGGCCGCTGCTGACGCGTGTACCGCTGAGCCCCGCGTACCTGGTGGGAATTTTTAATTTGCGCGGCGCGATCGTGCCACTGATTGACATCGCCATGACGGAAGGCCGGAGAGCCGGGCTTTTGCCGCGGCACGTGGTGGTGGCTTCGCTGCGGCTGGAAGCGAACCAGGAAATTCTTCGTGTAGGGATTGCCTCCGATGAAGTTATCGGCACGTATTCGGTTAACAGTGAGGAATTGCTGGAACAGGCGCCTGAAAACGTTCCGCATTGCATCGGAATGTTGCGACACGATGACCGGCTCGCGCTGGTGATTGATTTGCGCAGGCTGCTGGAAGTGTTTCCGGGACCAAGTATTTGAATTTGTGAGCGTATGGCGCGTCATCGCTAGCGCGATGGCCGCGATGGGAAAAGATGCGAAAGATCTTGGAGGAAGTATGAAATCGCGACTGAGTTCCACAATCTGGACGCTGGTGGTAGCCAACGGCATCGTGCTGGCGGCGGTGATCGGGCTGGCTTACAGCGCGGGACGCCAATCCGGCGGAGCATCTCTTCTCGACTTCGGGGCGCTGCCGAGTAGCGCGAGCGGCGCAGTGCTGGTGGCCGTGGTGCTGGCGCTGACCATGGGGATCATCCTGGCGTGGAGGCTGGGCGGCAGTTTGCTGGCTCCCGTGAAGGAGCTGGCCACGTTCTCGGAGCGGCTAGCCGTTGGGGATCCGCGCGCGCGCGCAGAAGTTTCTTCGACGAACGAGCTGGGCTACATCGCGGATAACTTGAACCGTGCGGTGGCGAAGGTATCGAAGGCGGCGAGCAACCAGGAGTCCAGCGACGCGCTGCAGCGCAGCATCACAGAATTGCTGACGGTCATCAACCAGGTGGCGCGCGGGGACTTGTCGTTACGCGGCAAAGTGACCAACGACGCGCTGGGCAATGTGGCGGACTCCGTCAACTATATGCTGGACAGTTTCACGAAAGTGCTGGAGCGCGTGCGCAAAGCGGCCATGGAGGTTACGGCGTGCTCGAACAACATTCTGGTGGCGGCCGATGAGATGCAGGCCGGTGCCACGCAGCAGGATCAGGAAATCACCAACACGTCGAGCGCGGTGGAAGAGCTGACCGTCTCGATGAAACAGGTGTCGAACAACGCGGAAGCCAGCGCCGAAGCGGCGCGGCGCGCTTTGGATGCTGCGGAACAGGGCAATCGCGCGGTACGCGACACGCTGGAAGGTATGCAGCGCATTCGTTCTTCGGTGCAGGCCACGGCGAAGAAAATCAAATCGCTGGGCGACCGCTCCCTGGAGATTTCAGAAATTATCAACGTGATTAACGACATTACCGAACAGACTAACCTGCTGGCTTTGAACGCGGCCATCGAAGCGGCGCGCGCGGGAGATGCCGGACGCGGATTCGCGGTGGTTGCGGACGAAGTTCGCAAGTTGGCGGAACATAGCCGCAGCGCCACGAAAGATATCGCGGCGCTGATTAAGGCCATTCAAGCGGAGACGAACGAAGCGGTGGTGGTCATGGAAGAAGGAACCAAGGAAGTGGAAAGCGGAGCGACGCTGGCGGATCAGGCGGGTCGCGCGCTGGATGCCATTTCCAACGTGGTGCGGCAGTCCGCCGAGCTGGTGCAGGAAATTTCGCTGGCTTCCAAACAACAGGTACGCGGAACCGAAGGCGTGGCGCACGCGATGCAGATTATTTCGAGTATTACGCGGCAGACTTCGCAGGGCACACGGGGCACGGTGGCGACGGTCAGCCAGTTGGTCAAATTGTCCGACCAGTTGAACGACGGGTTGGCGCACTTCAAGGCTTCTTCGAAGCATGGTGGCCACAGTTTACAAGAAGAAGCGGAACAACGGCCGGTTCCAGTCGGCGCATCGCGTTAAAAGTTTCCCCGCCCGGGCCAGTGCCGGGGCCGAATGGAATGAACCCGCGTGAGAACTACGAACGAGCGACAGACGGCAGAGCTCGAACTTAGCGAGCATGAGCTCAGCGAGATCCGCATGCTGATCGAAGAACGCACGGGCATTTGCTTCGACGAATCGCGGGAGCGATTCTTCGTGACGCGTGTGCGTGAACACCTGCAGTCGCGGGGCTTCGAACGGGGCACGGACTTTCTGCGGGCCGCGCGCAAGGCGAACGTGGAGTATGAGGCGTTGCTGGAGAGATTACTGACGCAGGAAACTACGTTCTTTCGCTACCCGGCAGTGTATGAAGCGTTTCAGAAGCGGGCTTTGCCGGAATTACACATCAAGAAATTCTGGAAGAATCCGCGGACTTTGCGCATCTGGAGCGCGGGGTGTTCGACCGGAGAAGAACCGTATTCCATCGCTATCACGATTGCCGATACCTTGTCATTTGCGGACGCGTGGACGGTGGAGATTCTCGCTACGGACGTGGGACGAGTGGCGTTGAAGCACGCCGACACCGCCATTTATTCTGGGCGCAGTTTGAAGAGTGTGAGTGACAAACAGTTGGCTACCCATTTTTCACCAGTGGAGAAGAGCCAGCAGGTGAAACCGCGATTGCGGAAGATGGTGAATTTCACGCAAATGAACCTGGCGAATGCGGTGTATGTCGGGCGCATGGACGTGATTTTCTGTATGAACGTGTTGATTTATTTTTCCGAAGAGCGGCGGCGGGCGCTGGTACAGCGCTTTTACGACACGCTGGAACCGGGCGGGTATCTTTTCCTGGGGCATTCCGAATCCATTTCGAAGATGCCGGTTAAGTTTCAAGCCATCGTGCTGAACGACTGCATTCTGTATCGCAAGCCCACCGCGGAAGAATTGCAGAAAACTGAACTGGCCACGGAGGGACGGGCGTGAGCACTCCGCAGCGCGAAAACATGGAGCTGTTCCTGCAGGAAGCGTCCGAGCACCTGCAATACCTGCGCGAGTACGTGGGTGTTTTGCAGGAAGTGGAACCGCGGCGCGAGGATTTAGAGCGCTTGTATATTGCGGCGCACACGCTGGCGGGCACTTCGGCCAGTTACGAATTTCCCGGATTCGCGGAAATTGCCGCCAAGCTGGCGCACGTTTTTCAATACGCGTTGAATGCGCCGTTGGGAGACGAATTGCACGGGCCGCTGGCGGAGTTCCTGTCGGATGGGATTTCGCTGCTGGAAGGTGATCTGCTGGAAATCAGCGATACGGGCTCGGAAACATTTGACGAGATTCGGGCGTTCAAAGAGCGCTACCGATTTGCCTTTCCGGAAGCGCCACCGGCAAATCCTTATTATGAGTCGCAAGCTTCCGCGTCTGGCGCGGAAGGTAACGCGGCCAATCGCGCCGTGGCCAGCGGTACTGGTTCCTACTTTGACGTCTTGCCATCGGATGAAGAGGTTTCATCGGAGATTCTGGAATTTTTCCAGCCGGAAGCCGAAGAACATTTGCAGATTGTCAGCGATTGTTTGATTTCGCTGGAGGGCAACAACAACCCTGAAGAGATCAACAAGCTTTTCCGCGCGATTCACACGATCAAGGGTTCGGCTGCGCAAGTCGGATTGCGGCGATTGGGAGCGATTGCGCACCGCGTGGAGGACTTGATCGGGCGTTTGCGCGATGGAGAGATTGAACCTTCGCCGGCGGTGGTTGATCTCTGCCTGGAATCCGTAGACGTGTTGAAGAAGACGCTGCACAAGCAGTGGGCCGATGAGCTGGAGCTGCGCGCGGGGGTTGATTCCCTGCTGGGACGCATCGCGGAGTTTGCTCCGGCGGACGCGGAAGAAATTGAATCCGCTGCGCTGGCAGACGCCGCCGAAGAGCATTCGAATACTGCGCTGGCGGAAGCCAAGCCGCGCGTGAAGCAGCAAGTCGCCGCAAAGCCTACACCTAGTCCTTCAGCCGCGGTTAAATCCGTGCGCATCGCGCTGGATCGGCTGGACCGCATGATGAACACGGTCGGCGAACTGGTGATCAACCGCACGCGCATGGTGGGGCGAGTTGCGGAGCTTGAAAAGCTAGTTGATACGCTGGGTTTTTCGAAAGAACGACTGCAAGGCAAGGTTTCCGAGTTCCAGGAGAAGTACGAATTCAATCGCATCAGCGCGCAACTTCCGGCGGCCGGCAACTGGAAGAACAACAATACCGCTACGCAACGGCTGACCAGCGCGGCCGCGGGCGATACGTCGTTCTGGTCGGACTTCAGCGAACTAGAGATGGACCGCTACGACGACTTCAACATTTTGTCGCGTTCGATGGCGGAGATTTCCGCAGACGTGAACGAAGTTCTTTCGCAGCTGCAGGGATTTATTGGGCGGGTGGAAGGCGACATTGATGAATTCACGAAGTTAGCGCACCACCTGCAGGATGAATTCACGGCGGCGCGCATGGTGCCGATCGGCACATTGTATTCGCGGTTGTCGCGCGCGGTGCGCGATGCGGCGAACTCGTCAGACAAACAGGTGGATCTAGATCTGGCGGGCAGCGAGACGGAGCTGGACAACAGCATCATTCAGCAGATTTCCGATCCACTGGTACATCTGGTGCGGAATTCCGTGGCGCACGGAATTGAGTCCACGGAAGTTCGCGTGGCGGCGGGCAAACCGGAAATCGGCAAGGTCAGCCTGCGCGCTTATCATCGCGGAAATCACATTTACATTGAAGTGCAGGACGACGGCGGGGGCATCGATTACGCGCGGGTGCGGCAGAGCGCGATCGAACGCGGACTGATTTCGGCGGAAACATCAGAACGACTGACCGAGCGGGATTTGCGCGAGATGCTGTTCCATCCGGGATTTTCGACGGCGCCGGTGAAAACGGAATTGGCGGGACGCGGCGTGGGCCTCGACGTGGTGCGCGCGAACCTGAATACATTGAATGGCGAAATTGATATTCAAAGCACGACGGGCACGGGGACGACGTTCACATTGAAGGTACCGCTGACGCTGATTATCTCGCCGGCGTTATTTGTGCGTTGCGGATCCACGAGTTTTGCATTGCCGCTGGCGGTGGTGGAAGAAATTCGACGGCTGCGCGCCGACGAGATTGAAGACGTCGGCGGGAAGCTGCTGACCAAGGTTCGCGACGTGGTGACGGAAGTGGTGCGGCTGGACAGCTATCTGGGATTGCCGCCGCTCGAAACGATCAACGGCTATTTCCACATGGTGGTGGCGAACGCCGGAAACCGGCAGATCGGCCTGGTGGTGGAAGAAGTCCTTGGGAAAGACGAAATCGTCATCAAGAACCTGGGCGAATATTTGCGGCGCGTAAAACTTTTTCCGGGAACGACGATTGCCCCGGACGGCAGTCTGATTTTGCTGCTGGATTTGAATCGCATGGTGGCTACGGAGCCGACGGAGCGCCGAACTTTGCAGGCGTCCGCGAGCGCCGCGCGCATTTTTGCGCCGGGCTCAGCGGCAGTGGCGCGCGGAACGATTCCGACGGAAGCGATTGATCGCGTGGTGCAGGAGCGGTTGATCGTGGTGGCGGATGACTCCATCAGCGTGAGGAAATTTGTGGGGCGCATGCTGGAGAAGAACGGCTACGTGGTGAAACTTGCCGCCGACGGATTGGAAGCGGCGGAGCTGGTGGCACAACACGGTTGCCACCTGGTGATCACCGACCTGGAAATGCCACGCATGACCGGTTACGAGTTGATGGTGCAGCTGCGGCAGAACGCTGCCACGCGGCGGATTCCGGTGATGGTGGTTACTTCACGCGCGGGGGCCAAGCATCGCGATCGCGCGATGAAAGAAGGCGCGGTGGCGTTTTTGACCAAGCCAGTGCAGGAAGACCAGCTCATCGCGGCCGTCGAACAACTTATGGGGCAAATTACCGGGAAGGAAGCGGAACGCACACCCGTTCCGGTGTCCTAGACAAACATGGCGACGGAAACCCACAAAGAAGTGCGCGTGATGATCGTGGACGACTCCGCGTTCATGCGCAAAGTGCTGGAGACTATTTTGGTCACGGACGAAAACGTGCGCGTGGTGGGTCACGCCAAAGATGGCCGTGAAGCAGTGCGGCTGGCGGAATCGTTGAAGCCGGACGTCATCACCATGGATATCAACATGCCGGTGATGGATGGGCTGCAAGCTACGGCGGAAATCATGAGCACGAATCCGCGGGCCATTGTGATTGTGAGCTCGGAATCGCGGCAAGGCGCAGCGAGTACGCTGCGGGCGCTGGAATTGGGCGCGATTGAATTTGTGGCCAAGCCGTCGAGCGGTATTGATCTGGACATGCACAGCGTGCGCGAGGATTTGTTGCGCAAGGTGCGCATGGCGGCTAAAGTGCGCGTGGTGCGGACGGCTTCACGCGGCGGCTCGGAAGTAAGGACTTCTGAAGGCAGTGCTATGCCTCCGCTGCCAGCCATGACTCAGAGACCTGCGACGAACCCCAGCTCCGGATACGATCAGCGCTTCCCGGTAGTGGTGCTGGCCGCGTCTACGGGCGGCCCGGCAACGGTGATGCGGCTGGCGCCGGGCTTCACGCGAGATTTTCCGGCGGCGATCATTCTGGTGCAACATATGCCGGCGGCGTTCACCACGCAATACGCCGCGCAGCTCGCGGAATTTACCGGCACGCGGGTGAAGGAAGCGGAGAACAACGAATTGCTCACGCCGGGAACATTTTATATTTGCCCTGGCGGGCAGCATTTACGGGTGTTATCGAGCGGGCGTATTCAACTGGATGGCAGCAGCGGCCGCATTGGCGGGTACCTGCCCAACATTGATATCACCATGGAAAGTGTGGCGGCGTTCGCGGGACCGCTGAGCATTGGCGCGGTGTTGACGGGCATGGGTAACGACGGCGCGGCGGGCGCGGCGGCCATCAAGGCGGCGGGCGGCACGGTGTTCGCGCAAGAT
>JBBRPU010000087.1:0-10783 GCA_038227545.1 Candidatus Acidiferrales bacterium | reverse complement strand
TGACCGAAGAGGAGTACCAGCGCATGCACGGCGATGATGAACGGATCCCGCTGGCGTCGTTCAGCAAGGGGATTGATGTGATGGCGCGCATCGTCGCGGAATTTTCCGCCACGCGATAACTCACCGTGACTTTTCGCCACTCCAAGATCGTCTGCACTATCGGGCCGGCCAGCAAGTCTCGCCGCATGATTGAAAAGCTTCTGCACGCGGGCATGGACGTGGCGAGGCTGAATTTTTCTCACGGTACGCACGAAGAACACGCCGCGAACATTGCGCTGCTGCGCTCTTCGGCGTTGAAGCAGGGGAAAACCATCTCGATTCTTTGCGATCTGCAAGGGCCCAAGATTCGCACCGGGGCGCTGGCGGGCGGCAAACCGGTATTTTTGAGCGCCGGGCAACAATTTGTGATTACCACCGCGCGTATCCTGGGTGACTCCACGCGGGTGAATACTACTTTTACGCCGCTGCCACGCGAGGTGCACAAGGGCGACCGCATTTTGCTTTCGGACGGCTTGATCGAGTTGCGCGTGCTGCAGGTGCGCGGCCGCGAAGTGATCTGCAAAGTGGTGAACGGCGGGGCGCTGGGCGAAAACAAAGGCATCAATTTGCCGGGCATCCAGTTGCGCGTGCCGGCGCTGACTCCGAAAGATAAGCAAGACTTGTTGTTCGCGCTGAAGCAGGACGCCGATTACATCGCAGTAAGCTTCGTGCGGCGCCCGAAAGATGTGCTGCAGGCCAAGGCGCTGATTCGCAAAGCGGGGAAAGATACGCAGGTTATCGCCAAGCTTGAAAAACCCGAGGCCATTGAGAATCTGGATGCGATTCTGCGCGCCGCGGACGGCGTGATGGTGGCGCGCGGCGACCTGGGCGTGGAGATGCGGCCGGAGCGCGTGCCAGTGGTGCAGAAAACGATTATCGCGCGCGCGCGCGAATTTCGCCGGCCGGTCATTACCGCGACGCAGATGCTCGAGTCTATGACCGGCAATCCGCGGCCGACGCGCGCGGAGGCTTCCGACGTGGCTAACGCGATTTTTGACGGCTCCGATGCGGTGATGCTGTCGGCGGAGACGGCGTCGGGGAATTATCCGGTGGAAGCGGTGCAGATGATGGCGCGCATCATCGAGGAAGCGGAGAAAAGCATCCGCGAATTTCCGCGGCCCTCAATGCAAGAGCAATTGAAGGTGGCGGAGACGGTGGCGGAGCTGGTGTGCCACGCTTCACGCGAACTGCACATGAAACTGATCGCGGTGTTCACGCACAGCGGATTCACGGCGCGGCTGGTGTCGCGCTACCGGCCGCTGGTGCCGATCATCGCGTTTTCTCCCGAGGCCGCCACGCGCAGGCGCATGGCGTTGATCTGGGGCGTGATGCCCGCGAACATTAAAAACCTGCACCGCGTGGATAGCCTGGCGGCGATCTCAGAGCGGCGCTTGTTAGAAGAAAAACTGGTACGCAAAGGCGACGTGATCGGCATCGTTGCCGGCACGCCCATGGGTATTCGGGGGACAACGAACTTTATGAAGTTCCACGTGATCGGTGGAGAGACTTAAGATGTCGCTTTCGGGAAGATCAAAACCTCTTGCGGAAAAATTCCCAAGTGATTTCACGTTAGAGACCCCACCCTCCAAAATTCCGAGGGTGGGGCACCCTTCGCGTCGCGGAAAATTTTGATTTATTTCAGTTGATCCAGCGGTCCGGGTGCGAAGGTGGGTCGTCTTTCTGTTTGTTCATGTACACCTGAAATTTTTTCTTGTTACGCTGCACTTTCCAGTCGGTGACGCTGTTGCGCACGCTGTAAAAGAACGAGCCTCGTCGCAGATAAAGGTAAGCGACTAACATCCCGCCGAGATGACAAATGTGCGCGACGTTGTCGCCACCCGCGCCCAGCGTGGAAAAAAATTCGATCGCGCCCATGGCCGCGACGTACGGACGCATTGGGATCGTGACCGGCAAAGGAATCAGCCAAATCTTACGGTCTGGAAACAACACGGCGTTGGCCATTAATATCCCGAAGATCGCGCCCGACGCTCCAATGGTTGGAACCAGGGACGGATCTTTGCCGAAGAGTACGGGGATCATTTTCACGATCAATTCAATCAAGCCGGCGCCGACGCCGCATAAGACGAAGAAATTAAGAAAGCGCCGCTTGCCCCAGACGGCTTCCAGTTCGCGTCCAAACATCCACAGCATCAACATATTTATGAGTAGATGAAATAATCCGCCGTGGAGAAAGATGTAGGTAAACGGCTGCCAAATCCGGGGAGGAATGTGGTGGACGACCGCTTCCGGAATCAGCGCGAACCACTTTAAAATCCAGGTGTAAGCGCTATCGCCGCCGATGAGTAAAGTCAACGTCTGCACGACGAAGACGCCGGTGCACACCAGGACGATCAGCTTGACGCCGGGCGTGATGAAGCCGCGCCAATCGAAGTTGTAGCGCCTGGTGAATGCCGGGGGCATAAACGCAGTGTACGGCGCTGGGGGAACTGCGTCAAAGTTGGGGTTCCAGTGCTGAGACATGCACTTCGCGGGATTTACCCTAGCCGGTTGACTCGCTTCGCTATCGAGAGAATCCGTACTGATACTTGCCGGCTTAAAGATCCGGTAGGCTGAAGAATCGCAGGCGACGGTCCAGCAGTCGCTGGTCAATATATACGTTGTGGAGCAACAGTCGGCGAAATGCGCCGCGGAGATCGGTCAAGTAGCGGCGTACATAAAACGTTTCGAGCAAGCCGACGCTCCCCAGAACTTCGAGGCCTTCAGCCTTCGCCAGGTTGCGTGCCCGGTGATCATCGAGCAGCACGGGAGACGCGCTTAGCTGTCTCGCTAGAAGGATCGTGCTCATTTCGCCCGGCCCGAGGCCGTGTGTTCGCTGCTCCGCATGGAGCCCCGCCGGATTCTGAATCGGCTGGACCTCGATCCATTGTGCATTCGCTACCTCTGACGCTCCCGGGAGCCCGGCACCCATGACAACCGTTTCGTCGTGAACTTGATTGGAAATGTAAACTCGTAGGAAAACTCGGCTGAGAAAGTCAAAGCAGCCAAGCTTGGCGAGAATAATCAGCGGAGATGAGTCTGCTACAGCGATCAAGCTTTCAGACGATCAGCAGCGTAGCGTTCCGCATCCAAGTCTTCGAAGCTGTACCGCAGCGGGGGGACGCCGTGTTTCGCCGCGAAATCCATAAACGCCGCAACCGGCGTTTGGCACAGCTCGGCGGCCCGCCCCAACGAGACCTTATCTTCGCGATATAGCTCAAGGGCCAGTAATCGAGCGGCAACCTCGGAGACGTTGGTGCTCTGCTCCAAATTTGCGGCCTGCAAGAGTTCCGAGGGCAGCTTTACATCCACGGTTTCCATGTGGGTGAATTATAGCATCGGTTAAAGCTTCCGACGCGTTGCGTATTTTCCCTTGGTCTCGGCGGGAGGAGCGAGATTCTTCGCCTGCAAAGGGTGGGCGACGGAATAACAGCGGAGCCTGTCAGTCGAGTTTTTTGCGCGCGAAATAGAAGAGCGACGCGCCCAGAGCCATAAACATGATCAGGCCGAAGAGGTTGCTGGTGGCCAGAGGGCCCAGCAGTTTGGGGCCGAAGGCGAAGAGGTCGGCGCGCCACGGGAGGTGCAGGAGGCTGGCGAACCAAGCGGGGACGTGCGTGGGGATTTCGGGGTCTTGAAATAAATTAATGACAATGCCGAGGAGTCCAAAGACACCTCCGGCGGCTATGAGTCCGCTGGAATAGAGGGCGCCGGGACTGGCTTCGCCTTCGTCCTTTTTCTTGGTGGTGGCATCCACCAGGGAACGGATCAGGCCACCCGCAAACATCGCGGCGGTGGTGCCGAGCGGCAAATACGAGCCAGTGGCGAAGGCCAGCGAGCGCACCCCGAGAATTTCCACGGCAATGACTAGAGCTACGCCCATCAAGACAAGGCGCCAGGGCAAACGTTGATTTAAAATGCCGCTGATGACCGTGGCCATCAAGCGCGCTTGCGGAGCAGGAGCCTTGGCGCTGCCAATGCCTTGCGCCCATTGGTACTCGATTTGTTTCGTGGCGGGGCTATACAAATATTCGCCGTCGGGGATTTGATGCGAGCCCAGAGAATTTACGAGCGTGTAGCTCTGGCCCTGATAGGTGAAATTGTCGCGCTCGACTTTGACGCCCTCTGGCAGCGATTGCACGGTGACGGGAATCTGCGTGGGAATATATTTCTCAAGCCCTTTGTTCATCAAGTTGAGGGTGGTGCCGATGGCCAGCGTGGAAACGGTGACGCCGATCAGCAGGCCCATCTGCTGCCAGAACGGAGTAGAGCCGACGAGAAATCCAGTCTTCAGATCCTGCGAGGTGGCGCCGGCGATGGCGGCGGCGATGCAGACCACCCCGCCAATCATCAAGGCAAGAACTTGATAGTTCGGCGCGGTCCAGCCAGCCACAAAAAAGATTGCGCAGGTAGCCATCAGCGTAGCGATGCTCATACCGCTGATGGGATTGGAAGAGTTACCGAGGAGCCCGCTGATGCGCGCGGCCACGGTGACGAACAGAAACCCGAAGACGGTGACGAAGATGCCTGCAAACAGATTGTGATACCAGCGCGTTTCAGCTCCCTGGATAGGATGGAAGGTGAGAAGAATCCACATCATCACGATGATGAGCAGGGAGCCGACGACCACCCAGCGCAGCGGCATGTCGCGTTCCAGGCGGCTGGCCGCGGCCGACTGGCCCGCGCCCTCGGCGCGAACATCTTTGAGGCCAGCTTTCAGCGCAGAAAAAATTGTGGGCAGCGTGCGCAGCAGCGTAATCAACCCTGCCGCAGCGACCGCTCCCGCGCCCATGGGGCGGATGTAGGTGCCCCAAATCTGATCAGGAGTCATCAGGGGAATCGGAATGGTAGATGGGTAAATCGGGACGCCGTTGGCGAGCTGCCCGTAAAAACGGATGGCCGGCATGATGACCAGCCACGAAATTATACCGCCGGCAAAAAGTATTCCGGAGACGCGCGAGCCGATGATGTAACCCACGCCCAGATATTCGGAAGTAACGGTGACGCGGAAGGATGCGCCGGAAAACCAGTTGGGACGGGACTCCGGCTGCGAAGTCCACGCCTGCACGGTGTTCATCAGAAAAGTGTAGAGACCGCCGATGCCCAAGCCCCAGAAAACGCGTCCGGCGAAGGATCCGCCGCGTTCGCCGGCCACCAGAACATCGGCGCAAGCGGTGCCCTCTGGAAAGCTGAGATTGCCGTGTTCCTTGACGATAAGCTGGCGGCGCAGCGGCACCATGAAGAGCACGCCGAGCCAGCCTCCTAGCAAGGCCAGCGGGAAAACTCGCCAGAAGGTAAATTCCGCGCCAAATCCCAGGAAGATCAGCGCCGGAATGGTGAACATGACCCCGGCGGCAAGAGATTCGCCTGCGGAGCCGGTGGTTTGCACGATGTTATTTTCCAGAATCGTGGAGCGGCCGAAAGCGCGCAGGATGCTGATGGACAAAACCGAAATGGGGATAGAAGCGGAAACGGTCAGGCCGGCGCGCAATCCCACGTACACGGTGATGGCCCCGAAGAGCAGACCGAACAACGCGCCAAGGATGACCGCGCGGAGAGTGAACTCCTTTACGTTTTGATCATTCGGGACGAACGGCCGGAATTCGCCAGGCGGTGCAGTGGAACTCCACGGACGTTCGCTCAAGGAAAGCCTCCCGGCTGAAAATCAACTAGCGACCAAATTGGATGCGTGCGGGATTATGCCGCACCCGGGGCACGCGGGGAAGCAAATCTTGACTGTCTCTGAGGGTAAGCACATGGGAAACAACCGGTCCTCTGGCCCCTTGACACCGGCGGGGCCGGCTTATATTGTCCGCTGCAATACTGTCACAGGTCATCAACACCTGTTCTCGACTGTTAACGATGCCCTGCGGATGTGAGGCAAGCCCACTACCTCGCAGCGGGTGGAGCCGTGCCTCCAGATATGTTCGTCCCTGGAGATAACCCATGTCCTCTCGCCGTGCGTCGCTCCTCGCCTCGCTTTTCTGTTTTTGCGTGCTGGCCCACTTCTCGCCCGGCATCAGCGCCGACGACTGGCAGCCCATTAATCCTGAAGAACTAAAAATGACCAGCGTGCCGGAGGCTCCCGGCGTGGCTGCGGTGTATCTGTATCGCCAGGTGGACCGCGACGACACCACCAACCACGAAACGGACTATTTGCGAATCAAGATCCTGACGGAAGAGGGCCGCAAGTACGCCAACATAGAAATCCCCTATCAAAAAGAGAACGCCAACGTGTTTAACGTGAAGGCACGAACGATCCGCCCGGACGGCACCATCGCCAACTATCAAGGCAAGCCGATTGAAAAAATGATCGTGAAGGCCAAAGGGGTAAAAGTGCTGGCGAAAGTTTTGGTGCTGCCGGATGTGCAGGTGGGCAGCATTGTCGAATATCGCTACACGGCGGAGTTCCGGGAACATTACGTTTTCGATTCACACTGGATTCTAAGCGAAGAGCTGTTTACCAAGCATGCCAAGTTTTCTCTGAAGCCCTTCGGGTATTTTGCGGTGCGCTGGACGTGGCAGAGTCTTCCAGTTGGGACCTCCGTGCCCAAGAAAGAACAAGACACGGTACGGCTGGAGACTTTCAACGTGCCGGCATTCCAGACGGAAGATTACATGCCTCCGGAAAATGAGTTGAAGTCGCGCGTGGATTTTATCTATAGCGACAGCAACGACGAAACTCAGGCGGAAAAGTTCTGGAAGAAAGAAGGAAAGAAAGCCAACGATAAGGTAGAAAGTTTCATCGGAAAAAAGAAAGCGATGGAGCAGGCGGTGGCGCAGATTGTTTCGCCCAGCGATACGCCGGAAACGAAGCTACAAAAAATTTATGCGCGTGTGCAGCAGATGCGCAACACCGGATACGAAGCGGAAGTGACGGAGCAGGAAAAGAAGCGGGGGAAAGAGAAGGCCATAAACAACGTGGAGGATATGTGGAAGAACGGCTATGGGAGCGGTCGCGAAATCACCTGGCTCTTTCTGGCGTTGGCGCGCGCAGCGGGCATGGAGGCTTACCCGATGCTGGTGTCGCGGCGGAATGAGTATTTCTTCCATCCTAACTCGATGGATCCGCACCGCCTGGACGACAACGTGGTGATGGTCAAGATGGATGGGAAGAACGCTTTTTACGATCCGGGAACGGCGTTTACTCCTTTTGGAATGTTGCCGTGGCCGGAAAGTGGAGTGATCGGACTGAAACTGGATAAGGAAGGAGGCGCGTGGATCACCACGATCGTGCCGGACAGTTCCGTTTCCAACATCCAGCGCAAGGCCGATCTGAGACTTAGCGAGCAGGGAAGTCTGGAAGGGAAACTGAAGGTCACCTTCGCGGGACTGGAAGCGTTGTCGGTGCGCCTCACCGAGCGCAATGAAGATGCAGCGACTCGCAAGAAATATCTGGAGGATGTGGTGCGCGAGTACATCCCGGTGGGTATTGATGTAGACCTTACCAACGCACCGGATTGGAGCAGTTCGGCGGCGACACTGGTGGCGGAATACGATTTGAAGGTGCAAGGTTGGGCGTCTTCGGCGGGGCGGCGGGCGCTCATTCCAGTAGGGCTCTTCAGTGCTCCCGAAAAGCATGTATTCGAACACGCCGCGCGGGTGCATCCGATTTATTTCGATTTTCCGACCGCCAGAATTGACGATGTCACCATTGAGCTCCCCCTGGACTGGAAAGTCAGCAGCATGCCACCGGAGCGCAAGGATGCGGGAAAGGTCTGCTCGTTCAATACCAATGTAGAAAATAAACAGGGAACACTGCATTTGACGCGGAACCTGGACATCCAGACGCTGACGCTGGAGACAAAATACTACGGAGCGCTGAGAAATTTCTTTCAAGTGGTAAGGACTGGCGATGAGCAGCAAATCGTGTTGCAGCCTGGCGCATCGGCGGCGGCGAAGTAATGCGGCAGTTGCGAAATTCAGCCAGGGCGCAGGCGGTGGCTGTCGTGTTGCTGGCCGGTTTGGTGCTGGCCTGCTTGTCGGTTACGGCGGCTTCGTCTCGCGCTTCCGATGCACCGGCATGGATGCACAACCTGGTCAATACGCCGCTTCCGGAGCATGACGACAAGACCGATGCGGTGCTGCTGTACTCCGAATATGTTTTGAATGTGCAGCCCAACGGCAAGATCAAGGGCACGGAGCGGGCCGCGTACAAAATTTTACGGGTCGGCGGGAAAAAATTCGGGATGGTGCGGTTGAATTTTGATTCCGACACGCGCATCTTCGGGCTGCATGGGTGGTGTATTCCGGCGCAAGGCAAAGACTATGAGGTGAAAGATAAGGACGCGCTGGAGACTTCTGTGGGAGGCGGTAACAGCGAATTATTGACCAACGTTCGCAGCAAAATCATACAGATTCCGGCGGCGGACATTGGAAATATCGTGGGTTATGAAGTCGAGCAGGAATTGCGGCCTTACGTATTGCAGGATGACTGGCTGTTCCAGCGGGTAGTTCCCACAGTGGAATCGCGCTATACGCTGCAACTTCCGCCGGGATGGGAATACAAAGCGGCTTGGTTCAACCATGCGGAAATCGTTCCAGCTTCTTTAGGCAATAACCAATGGCAATGGTCGGTGAAGAACGTTCCGGCAGTGAAGAGCGAAAGGGAAATGCCGCCCTGGCGGGGAGTCGCGGAACAGATGGTGGTCTCGCTCATTCCGCCTGGTGGTTCGTTGAACAGGGGATTTCAAAATTGGGATGACATGGGCAATTGGCAAGCGGGGTTAGCACGCGGCCGCCGAGACAGTTCCCCGGAAATCAAGCAGAAGGTTGCGGCGCTGACCGCTGGAGCGGCGACTCCGCTGGACAAGATGCGCGCCATCGCGGCGTTCACCCAGAAAGAAGTGCGGTACGTGGCCATTGAACTGGGCATTGGCGGATACCAGCCGCATCCCGCGACGGAAGTGTTCGCGCATCGCTATGGCGACTGCAAGGATAAGGCCACGCTGGTGAGCGCCATGCTTTCGGAAATCGGCGTGGAGTCGTATTACATCATCATCAATTCGGAGCGCGGCGCGGTCTCGCCAGGTTTGCCGCCGCAAATTGGAATTTTCAATCACGCCATCCTGGCGGTGAAAATCCCCGACGGAGTTTCTGATCCATCGCTGGTGGCTTATCTCAATCATCCCAAGCTTGGAAAATTGCTGATCTTCGATCCCACGGATGAGATCACTCCCTTTGGCCAATTACGCGGGGCGCTGCAGGCCAATTACGGATTGCTGGTGACGCCCACGGGTGGCGAGCTGCTGGAATTGCCGCAACTGCCCGCCAGCCTGAATAGCACGGAACGTTTTGCGAAACTCAGACTGGATAGCCTGGGCACGCTGAGCGGAGAGATCCGCGAGATTCTTCACGGCGATCCGGCGGTTCACGAGCGCTATGTGATGCGCGCGGCCACGCAGCGAACCGATCAAATCAAAACCATCGAAAGTTCGCTGTCGCATTCTCTGGGGACCTTTCAAATAACCAAAGCGACCATGGGGAATCTGGCGGAGACCAATCTGCCATTCATTTACAACTATTCGCTGGTGGCGGAAAATTATGCTAAATCCGCCGGAGACTTGCTGCTGGTTCGGCTGCGCGTGATCGGATATGAATTCAACGATCTGCTCGAGACCAAGGAGCCGAGAAAATACGCGGTGGAATTCGCGGGCCCGTGGCGCGATACCGACACCTTTGAGATTGCCTTGCCGGCGGGATATGAAGTGGACGAACTGCCGCCCCCGGTGAACGCGGATTACAGTTTCGCAAGCTATCACGCCAAGGCGGAAGTCACCGGCAGGACGCTGAAATACACGCGGACATTTGAGATCAAGGAACTGAGTGTGCCGGTCAGTAAAGTGGAAGAATTGAAAATGTTTTACCGCGCCATCGGGGGCGATGAACGCAGCAACGCGGTTTTGAAACACACCAACTGAGACCTACTGCCTTTTTTTTACCCAGCGCAAAATTTACGCCAGCTTGGAGAGGCGCTCGCGCACTAGATCGCTTAGAGCTTTGCCATCCACGGATTTTCCTTCCAGCGCGGACTTGGCGGCTTTCACGACCGCGCCCATTTGCTTCATGGAGTTTGCGCCGGTTTCGGCTAAGGCCTTGTCTATGGCCGCGTTCATCTCGGTGGCGTCGGCGCTGGCGGGCAGGTAACTTTCCAGGATGGCCAGCTCTTTGGTTTCTTTTGCGGCCAACTCCGGGCGATTGCCCTTGGTGAACTGCTCGATGGATTCCTTGCGCTGCTTCACCAGCGTCTGCACAATCTGAATGGCTTCGGCTTCATCGAGCGCGCGGATTTTTTCGACTTCTTTATGCTTGATGGCCGCTTTGATGCCGCGCAAGACGCTCAGGCGCAGCTCTTCCTTGGCGCGCATCGCGTCTACCAGGTCCTTTTGAATTTTTTCCGCCAGGCTCATGCGATGCTCCTCGAACCACGTTAGCTTCTCTTTAAAATCGGTGTGCAATAACTCGTGCCGTAACTACTGCCTGCAACGAGTGTAGCTATTGAGGGGTAACCATTTGTCGATTGGAAAATTACCACAGATTGTTGGCGGCTCGCATTGACAGTGCGAGGGGGCCTCGCTACCGTTAATAGGTTACAGAGCGGCGAAAATCGCCAGCAGAGGCGGAGAACAACCGAATGAAAGTAATCGTGGCAGACAAAATCAGCGAGCGCGGCGTGAAACTGCTGAAAGAGCAGGCCGGCTGGAACGTGGTGCTGACCAATAAAGACAATTTGATTGCAGAGATTGCCGAC
>JBBRPU010000086.1:0-10920 GCA_038227545.1 Candidatus Acidiferrales bacterium | reverse complement strand
AGTTGACGCTCCTTGTCGACCACGCGCCGTTTCCCGTGCAGCAATTACAAATCGCACCGCCAAGCCCCCCGCCAGCATCGCCAGCCCGATTTCGTGTCCAATCCGTCACTCAACTTTAGTACTGAGCGATTATGACCTGCTTCCTATGGCCCTCAACGCTCGCCGCCGCCAAAATTGTCCTGTCGAACGAAAGAAACTTCATTCCATGGGTTGGGGAAAGATTCTGAGGGCAACGCAAATGAACAATAAATTCAAATACCTGGGAGCACTCGCGGGACTCGCACTCGCGCAATCCGCTCCAGCACAGCAAATCAGCAAGCCACTATCCTCGTTGGCCACCAACTCCGCTACCGGCCACATAATCTGCCGCGGTGGCACCAATGTCCCGATGACCGCCGACGCCCAACAGACGCTACCGCTTCACGTGGTCGCGCAGCTCGATTGCGGCCAGGAAGTCTCGCTGCTCTCCAATAGCGAAGGCTACACCATCAACGTACACACCGCCGACGGCAAAACCGGCTTCGTCGCATGGATGAACGTCGCCAAAGGCGCACCCACAGTGGTGCGTAAATCCGTGCTCCAGAGTGCTTCCGTCCACAACGGCGTAGCCGGCTGGTTCGCCGGCGCTCCCGGCTCTGAGAAGTTTTACAGCGAAGGCCTCTTGGTCGAATCGCTCACCGTAAACGGCGTCACCGTTCAGGTTTCCCTGCAGGATACCGGCTGGAAAATGCTCGCCAACGTGGCCGTCAATAACGGCAGCCTCCAGGTCGTGAACGTAGTACCGGCGCGCATGTCTCTCGACGATCTCAACGGCGAAAAGTCGCTGCGTTACCAGGAGCCGAAAAAATTGCGCGGCGCCGCCAGCCATCAGATTCTCTGGACTACCGCCAACGCCGCTCCCACACCATCCAGCTACGTCGCCGAATCCTACCGCCCCAACAACGGAGCGCGTTCGTCCAACGAGCCTCAGAACTACCTTGCCGAGCATCAAGCCGCCGTGCAGCTCGTCAGCGATCGCCGTGCGGAATTCAACCCTCATTCGCAGATGAACAACGTTGCCCTGCGCGAAACCGCCGTGCTCCCCAATCAACAAATCTCCGGCTCCAGCTGGTTCCAGCGCGACGGCAAGCGCCAGGACATGGTCCTGCGCGTCCCGGTCGGCGACGTCACCTACGAATTCCCCCTAACCTTCACCCACGAAAAACAAAACTAAACAAAGCGAATCTCTGCCCAGCCCAAGGGCCGCTGCCAAAAGCAGCGGCCCTTTCGTTTTGCGCCGGGTCCCCCAAGCCGGGTGCCCCAGGCTCGATTTATAGCCTGGGTCCGATAAGTTGGTTGCGGGGTGCCCCACACGACGGTTTTTCGTGTGGGGATTTTGGTGCTGAAGGAACACCGACGATCAGCACCCACCCACTCCACAACGCTTTGCACGACAACATCTCAATGAGTTGTGGCCGATGATTCGAAGGGACCCGAGCGCGGGTGCCCCAGATTCGCATTTGGGTCATGAACTTGGGTCTTGCAGTTGCGCGCGGCTCCCTCATCTGGATCTGTACCCGGGATCCGCTCCCTGCCGTCCCTCCAAAGTCCAAGCTAGCACTCATCCCCCCCGCCTCCAGGTGAGCCATCCATGCGCTTTCCGCCAGGAAGGATCCGGGCCTTCTCACTGATCCCGCGTTTTCATCCCCCCACCTCACGTCCCCACACATTTAATGATAGAATTTCCCAGCAAACAAAAAGGAGCAACAAATGGCAGGTCAAGGCACCAAAATAAAAAAGAAGAAAAAGTCAGTTCTAAAGCGCGCCGCGCAATCCATCGAGCGCGCCGAGGTAAACCGTGCCAATCGCACTCGAGTACGCACCATGATGAAGCGCCTGCGCACCGCAGTCACCGCCGGTGACGCCACCGCCGCCGGCAATCTACTGCAACCCACGCTCTCCGCAATTGATCGCGCCATAAGCAAAGGCGTGCTCCACGAAAACACCGGCAACCGCTACAAATCGCGCCTGTCCATGGCCCACAACGGCCTAAAAGCCCGCGCCGCCAAGTAGCTCCGCCCAATCGTCTCAACCACGCAATTGCAGTTGGTAACGTTAAGTTTACTCTGGGTGCCCCACACGCCGAATTTGCGTGTGGGGTTTTTCGTACTGGTAAGCCGCAGCCTGGCAGCCACGGGTGCCGCAACTTACGTTTTTCAGGGTGCGGTCTTTGAATTTTCCTAGAAGTTTCCCGTCTACTTCCCAACCACCGCGACTTCACCGCCCGTCAATTCCACCACCAAAAACTCCATCACCGTCCGCGCATCCTTACTACTCTTCAACCGGTCGTCAGCTTTCTCCAGCGCCCGCAACCCCACCAGCAACTCCGCCTTCGACGTCTTCCGCGCTGCCCGCAACGCAATTTCCGCCTGCTCTGGACGCATCCCCAGCGTACGCGCCGCCTGCCACCCGTTCATCGCGCCTCTGATTTCGCTCGCTTCGATCAATTTCCGATACATCCACGTCATCGCTCCGACCATCCCGAGCGGCTCTTCACCGTCGCGTAGTAACCGATCCAGAAATTCCAGCGACTTCCGCCCCTGCCGCGAAGCCAGCAAATCCGCCAGTTCCCACACCGTCGTCGTTCGCTCCGAAGCCACCATCGCTTCCACATCCGCCCGCGTAATTTTTCTTCGCGTTCCCAGGTAATCGCGCAGCTTCTCAATTTCCGTTTTCAACCGCATCAAGTCCGCAGCCACGCGCTCCGCCAGGTCCTCCGCCGCGCCCTTTTCGAAGCTCAACCCGTGTTCCCCGGCTACCGACTCCGCCATCACCGCCGCCGCCGCCTGCCGCTGTTGCGGATTCTCGCCCAACCCCACTTCCACCACCAAACTCTTAAGCGCCAGAATTTTCGCCAGCTTCATGCGCTCGTCCAACCGCCCCGCCTCCATCACCAGCACCGTGAACGGCGCCGGATCCCCCAGGTATTTCTCCAGCTGCCCAACCGTCTCTTCGCGATTTTTATCGCCGAATTTCTCAATCGCCCCAACGTCTTCCAAAAACACCACCTGCTGCGGAGAAAGCATCGGCAAACTTTGCGCCTGCCCCAGCGCCGCTTCCGTCTCGCCGCGTTCCGCCGAATATCGCGACACCGCCCACGTCCGCGAAGCCTCCGGCACAAATTTTTCAATCAGCCGCGCGCGGCACGCGTCCCGCAGGTACGGCTCTTCCCCCAGCAACAGGATCGCGGGAATTATTTTCCCTTTCTCTATCCTGCCCAGCAATTCCTGCGTGGACACCCGCCCCATCTACAGCCCTCTTTCAATAGTTTTCAATCACCGCCGCCACCAGTCGTGTCGCGAAATCGTGCGCCACGCGATCCAGTGCCGGGTCCTGCTCTTCAAAAAAGCTTCCCACATCGGTCGAGATTTCGTATTCGTTGCGGAAAATAAAACCCTCGTTGTGATACAGCACTTTCGATGTTGTGGAGTCCGTCAGCGTAACTTCGCATTTCACCGTGACCAGCATCGTCGTAGCCCGCCCCGTCTGCGTGTCAAACAGCAGCGGCGCCGCCTCCAGGCTCAGCACTTTCCCGCGCAATACCGCGTCGCCCTCCGCGGCGCTCGACACAATCTTGTACTGCGTCTTCGCCAAAAATTCATGAATAGTCGCTGCCGTCAATTTCTGTTCTATGCGATAGCCGCTGGTCTTGTTTTCCAGCGCCACCACCGCGATCACATGAATATTTTTCGGCAGCGCGTTGTTGTGCCCGGCAACGTGATACCCGCATCCGCTGCCGCCGATCCACATCATCAACGCCATCGCGGCGACGCGCCATCGAATCGTCCGCATTACAACAGCATCTCCGCCAATTTCACCGCGTTCGCCGCCGGCAGCCGAATATTGTCCGCCGCGCCCCAGAACCACCACGTCTCCGGATTCGAAGCGTCCTGCTCCGGCGTCGAAAGGTGAATCGTCTTCTCCCCCGCGACGCTCACGTTACTCGGGCCATCCCCGGCCTCGGCTGGCAGCGAAAATCCCGCATCCAGGCATGCCTGCGTAATATTCTCCCCCTCACTTCCAGGGTCGAAAACTCCCGTTGCCGAAAACGCTGCGCCATAAAAGACCGGCGCATGCACCACTTGAATCGCAGGCATCGCCGACTTTCCATTCACACTTGCGCGCGTCTCCGCGCGCACCCGCTCGCGCGTCGCGCTCAACTTATGTGAACTCCCCGGCCCAAAACGATCCAGCATATTAAAAGCCACCTGCGTGTCGTACACAGGTTGCCCCACGCCTTGAAAAGACAACAACTGCCCGGTCTGACTTTCCAGCTCCTCAACACCCGCGCGCCCCGCCTCCGACACCGCTTCGAATCCCGTCACCATGATCCTTCGCAACCCAACGCGCGAAAGCGCCAGCGCCAGCCCGGCAGCCGCCGTCGCAATTGCCGAGGGCACCGCAAAAACTTTTGCCTTCGTATCGAATTCCCGCCCCCGCAGCCAGTCCAGTTTCGGAAACCACGCCACCGTTCCTTCGCGCTCCGCCACCGCGCCCGACAAATCTATGATTTTTGCGCCGGTGCGTAACGCCGCATTCAGATTCGCATTCGCAAACTCGCGAGACCCCGTAAAAAAAACACAACCCGCGCCATCGAAGCTGCCTTCCTCCACCGGCTGAATCACCGCCGGCTCTCCGCCCGCCTCCGTAAGAGTTCCCGCCGCACTCGGCTCGTCCACCAGCGAAAAATCTTCCCCAGCAAACCGGCTTTCGCCCAGCAAGGTCCGCAGTTCCGTCCCCAGCATCGAAGACGCTCCAGCAATTACTAGGCGATGTGATTTGCGTTCGAGCGCAGGCATTTACGAAGCGGTCCGCGAAACCATCCGATGCCGCACGAATCGCACCGCGTGCAACACCAGTCCGACCGCGGCGTACGTGCAAGCCACCAGGATCAATACATATTCCGAATACAGCCACACCAGCGCTACCGTCATGCACAGCAAAACGATCGCCAGCGACGGTTGTTTCCTCGTCCACGGAATATCTTTGAAGCTGTAATACCGCACCGTGCTGGTCATCAGCGCGCCCAGGCACGCCGTCATCACAAACCACGCCACCGACCATCGCCAGTCATGCAAGGGATTCTTGAATCCGTGCACCAGCGAAGCAATCACCGCGGCCGCCGCAGGCGTCGGCATGCCCACGAAAAATTTCGAGCTCCCCGGCGCCATACCCTGCACGTTAAATCGCGCCAGCCGCCACGCGCAGCAAACCAGAAACGCCAGACAACACACCCAGCCAAATTCACCAAATTGCCGGAACGACGGCCCACTCAAATCCAGCAAACTGCGCGCGCCCCACGCGTACGCCATCACCGCCGGCGCGATCCCAAAGCTGCAAACATCCGCCAGCGAGTCCAGCTGCACACCGAATTCCGTATTGGTTCCGGTCATGCGCGCCACGCGGCCATCCATGGAGTCGAACAAAATCGCCAGTCCGATCGCCTTCGCCGCGCGATCGAAACTGTCCGCGCCGCCAATCAACGACGCCACGACCGCGTAGTACCCGCACAAAAGATTTGCCACCGTAAATAAACTGGGGAGCAAAAAAATCCCGCGCCGCAACCGGGGGTTGGTGAGCCGTCTCTTCCGGAACGGCATTTGTTGTTGCTGTGCTTGCTCGTCGAGCATCAGAATTGTTTTCCAGCCGCCACAGGATTTACCCCCTGCGCCGCCTCGCGTGTTGCTGGATCTAAAATTTTTCGCACCGGCCAGGTAGCCAGAACGGAAGACCCGCCTTTCACGTTCTGCCCCACCTTCACTACGATTTCCGCCTCACGCGGTACCCACAGGTCCACGCGCGATCCAAATCTCACCAGCCCAATCCGCTCGCCTCGCTCCACAACATCCCCGGCTTTTTTCCAGCTCACCACGCGCCGCGCGATCAACCCGGCGATTTGTTTGAAAACCAGCTCCCCGGCATCCGTCGCCAGCGTGAAAACATTCTGCTCGTTTTCCGCCGAAGCGCTGGCGAGCATCGCCGCTCGAAATTTCCCCGGACGGTATTCCATCTTCACAATTCGCCCCGCCGCCGGAGCCCGGTTCACGTGCACATTCCACACTGCCAGAAAAATGCTTACGCGCTTACCCGGTTTCCCGTCGTACTCCTCATCCTGCACCACCACCACCCGGCCATCCCCGGGCGAAACTACCGCGCCAGGCGCCGCGGGAATCACCCGATCGGGATTGCGAAAAAAGGAGAAAACAAAAAGCGCGAGAAAAATAAGCACGCCCGCCGCGATATTCCAGCGCAAAAATAATGCCGCGCCTCCGCACAGCAGGAGCGGCACACCGAAATAATATCCCTCTTTAACCATGCTCGGAGTAGACCTCCGCCGTCTACGCGCGCATGGCCATTCTACGACAGATTTCGCCGGGGGGTTCTAAATACAGGCGCGCCCACAGCCTCTTCAAGCTTGGCGAGCCGGGGAGCCTTAATGCTGATGTTCCGTTCGCGCCGCATTGATGCGCGCGGCCAACAGTTCCATCTCATCTTTCACATGCAGCTTTAATTTTTTTAGTCTTATTTCTTCCAGGAGGTCTTCGGCACTGAGGTAATTCGAAGTGGAAATTCTACTGAGTTCGATTTGATACTTCGTGTGTTGATCTGCCAGACGCTGATACTCGGCGTCTGTCTCGAGCAGTATGTCCCGAGGGCTACGCGCTGCGCTTGCCATGCGTCCTCCTCAATACTACGTTCCGGATTTTGTTTCTGAACGCTACATAATCGAAAGATAGCACTCCGCTCCCCCACGTCAAGAGGGAACCTCTGGAACTTTAGTTCTAGCCTGTGAGTTTTTTCTCCAGGACTACGGCATTCTCTGTAGGGTCTCGGTAGTAGTTCGTGCGCTGCCCCTTTTTTTCAAATCCGTGTTTCGTGTAAAACGAAATGGCCGCGCCATTCGATTCGCGAACTTCCAGATAGACGCGCTCGACATCTTTTGCCTTCGCGTCCTCCAGAACGGCGGCAAGTAGCCTGCTTCCAACACCTTTCCGCCGATGCCATAAGGCCACCGCCAAATTCAGAATTTCTCCCTCGGAACCAACCAACCGGCTCACCAGGAAGCCCTGGATTCCCCGATCCTTGACCCCGTCGTCCGCCACCAGAATCGTCTGGCCCCAGTCCGCCGCGTGGTCATAGCTTGACGCCGACCACTGCGCAGCCTCCGGCGCTGACTCGGCCAGTGCGGTAATTGCCAGGGAATCGCCCGGAACGTATTTCCGGATTACGGCCGGTATTTCGCCCGCGGAACCGCGCCTATCCGTCATGAGCAGGTTTGGCAGCCACTTCTATATACGAGCGCCGCACATAGTTGGCATCCAGCGAAAGCGCGTCCCGCACTTGCCCCCTCAGCGCTTTCTGCAAGCCTAGCTTTCCGATCAGGGGAGCAAGCACAGGCGATACCTCTAGAACACTCCGGGCCTGCGGCGCCCTCTCCCGCCATTCGATCAGCGATTCCATCACCGCCACGTCGGTTGTAACCCATTCCACAGCGGCTGAACCGGTTTCGCCAAGCACTTCCGCCAGAAAATCAGCCCCGCCGCTCACCGCCTCGTCGCGGCATAGTGCCAACTCCACCCCATCTCGCTTGTACAGAGCTCCGAATACCTGCCCTCGCTGCGCATCTATAAATGACGCCACAAACGGAGCGTTCGAACGCCCCTGCCCCGCCAGAACTTCCAGCCGCGACATCGCCGCAATCGGCCGCCCAAACACCTCTCCCCAAGCCTTTACGGTAGTCAATCCAATCCGTACACCGGTGAACGATCCTGGCCCCGTTGCCACCGCAAAAAGCTCCACGTCCGCCAGCTTTGCCCCGGCAACGCCCAACAATTGATCCACCGTCGGCTGCAGCCATGATGAATAGCCTTCCCCAGTCGGGTGGGCGATCGTCTCCACCACCTCGCCATCCCTCAGGATCGCGACGCTACCCTTCGCGTCACACGTATCTATCGCCAGTACAAGCATATACAGTGAATTGCATTCTACACGCAGTCCGGTTTATCCGAAGCACCGTGGCGTTCGAACTCAACGAAACTTTCGAACGTTCCGTCGTAAGCCATTCGCCACCCACAGCAATCGAAGTGCCAAATTGGTAACTCATTTTCCCTAACTCCCTCATTCCACTGGATATACCTTGACTCTTCCGACACATTCCCGTACAGTCATCCCTGTACCTCGGAGGGGGCAACCGCATCCATGGAATACAAAATCGGCGACAAGGTCGTTTACCCAAACCACGGCGTTGGAATTGTCGAGCAAATCAGTTACGGCGTTTTGAATGGCAGAACTGAGCGGTACTTCATGATTCGAATCGTCTCCAGTGGATTGCGCGTTATGGTTCCGCAGTCGAACGCCATGACCGTCGGTCTTCGATCCGTGATTCGTTCCACGGACTCGATGAAAGTGCTGGGCTTCCTCGAAAAGGGCAAACTCAATTCTCATCACGATTGGAAACACCGCTTCAAAGAAAATTCCGAGCGCATGCGCACCGGCGCATTGCTCGAAGTTGCCGTCGTACTCAAGAGCCTCGTTTCTCTCAGCTGCAGCAAGCCCCTCTCCTTCCGCGAAAAGAAAATGCTGGAGCGCGCCAAGTACCTCCTGGTCAGTGAAATGGCCACCGCGCGCAATACTTCTCCGGAAAGCGCCGAAGCCATCGTCGTCAAGTCGCTGGCCAAAGCCAAACTGCAGTTCCCAGTGCTAACCGAAAAATTCGACTAGCCCTTTGTAATTTCCAGACACTCCTGCGGGCAGCTCAACAGCTGCCCGCTTTTTTTGCGTCTGCTGTCTGAACCGCTATGGCGGTAATCCAGCACCCTCTTTTCTTCCCAAGAAAGTATTCCCAGTTTTTTTCCTCATGAGTACACCGCAGTGGAAATGTCTTCGCAGTCGGGTGCCCCGCCCTCGCCTTATAGGGTGGGGCCGTCGACTCTTATTAGATTTTAAAAGTTGATACCCGTCGCTCCTAATTAATTTTCGCAGATTGCCCTAACCATCGCCGCCACTCGCTCTCTCGCTCCCCTACCCAGACCTGTCATCCCGACCGGAGCAGGCCGACGCTTTGCGTCCACTTCGCTCCTGCGAAGTGGTCGGCCTGCGCAGTGGAGGGACCTCTCTTCGATTGCTCGCGCAAGCCACTCCTTCACCTCCAAAAAAATCTCCCGTCCAAACCTTCACCGCTTCCCCCACCCGCCCCCACCAGGAGTTTCAACACGCACAACATCCCCCTCTTCCCCCTCAAGCGCTATCTTCCCCGGCAGGCCCTTCGCCTTTCCGCTGCGAATCAATTCATTCTTCCCGCGCTTCCCTTCCGATCCTCCGGCGAGACCGTACGGTCCCCGCTCACGGCGGTCACTCAAAATCCCCACCTGCATCGGCGCCAGCAACTCGATCTCGCGAACAATCCCATCGCCGCCGCGAAACTTCCCGCGTCCACCGGAGCCTTTACGGATGGAATAACGACGCACCCGCACCGGATAGCTCTGCTCGAAAACTTCCACCGGCGTATTCCACGAATTCGTCATATGACTATGCGTAGCGGAAATCCCATCCAACACAGGACGCGCGCCCATTCCCCCGGCAATCGTTTCGTAATACGCGAACGCCAACTTCGTTTTCGGATCGCGGCCGCCCAGCGTGAGATTATTCATCGTTCCCTGACTCGCCGCCGGAATTCGCGCGGGAGCGGCTTTAGCCAGTGCGCGAAATAAAGTGTCCACCATGCGCTGGGAAGTTTCCACGTTCCCACCGGCCACCGCGGCTGGCGGCTCCGCATTTACAATCGTGCCGCGTGGAGCGATCACGCGAATCGGCCGGATCAAACCAGAAGTTGCCGGAACATCTTCGCTAAGCAAACAGCGAAACACGTAGTAGACCGCCGAGACAGCGATGGCTTCCACGGCGTTCACGTTCCCCGGACACTGCGGAGCTGATCCCGAGAAATCCACTTCCGCCGAGTCGCGATTTATTTTTATGCGCACACGGATTTTCAAAGGCCCAGCGCCGATACCATCACCATCGAGAAAATCTTCCGCCGAATAGACTCCGGGCTTCAGCATCCGCAGCGCCGCCTTCATCACGTTTTCGGAATATTCGAGCAGGAACCTGCCGTAGATATGCAATTCCCTCTCGCCGTATTTTTTAGCTATCGCCAGAAGTCTCGTGTGCCCCGTGCGACAGGCGGCGACCTGGGCCGCCAGATCGCCTTCACGCTCACCCGGCGTACGCACATTCGCGAGAATCATAGACAGTACGTCGCGATTCATTTCGCCGCGTCGAAATAAATGCACCGCGGGAATGCGCAGACCCTCGGCAAATATTTCACGGGCCGGCCCCATGGAGCCAGCCAGCGCTCCTCCGATGTCCGCATGATGCGCGCGGTTCGCAATGTAAAATCCCGGCGCCTTTTTGTTGCGCAAAAAAACGGGCATGACCATAGTCAGGTCCGGAAGATGTGTGCCGCCCGCGAACGGATCGTTCAGCACCGCGATATCGCCATCCTCAAGTTGCAAAGCGGCTCGCGCGGCCGCCACGGATGCAGGCATCGAACCAAGATGCACAGGCATGTGATCGCCCATAGCCAACACTTCGCCATTGGCGTCGTACACTGCACAGGAGTAATCGCGGCGCTCCTTGATATTGGGCGAGTACGCCGAGCGGCGCAGCGCCGCGCCCATCTCTTCCGCGATGGAGTGGAAAATATTCTTGAATATTTCCAGCTTCGTCGAATCGGGTTTCGCGATGCGGCGCATGTCAGCTTTTCTGTCCCATTCGACGTTGCGTCAGTAGCAGTTGACCATAGTCATCCACTTGCGCTCGCCACCGCGGTGGGATTAGGGTAGTCGCGCTGTATTCGAGAACAATCGCCGGACCAGACAAGCT
>JBBRPU010000085.1:0-11005 GCA_038227545.1 Candidatus Acidiferrales bacterium | reverse complement strand
GGCGGCAATCCCAATTTTTCAAAATTCTTGTATTGCCCCTTCTGCAGAATTCGGAAATCCAGGTGTGGCCCGGTAGAAAGCCCGGTGCTCCCCACCACTCCAATAATCTTGCCGATGGCCACGTGCTCCCCGGCGCGCACGTACATACGCGCCAGATGCAGATACATGGTCTCGTATCCGCTGGAGTGCTGTATCTCCACCATATTTCCCTCGCCGCCCTTGCGCCCCGCGAAGGTCACTTTGCCGCCGCCGATGGACTGCACTGGCGTACCGATGGGCGCGCCGTAATCCGTTCCCAGATGCGCTCGATACATTTTCAGAATTGGATGGAAACGCGCCTTGCTGAAGTGCGAAGTCACCGGCGCCGAGAATTTCAGAGGAGATCGCAAAAATTCTTTTTGCAGCGACTTACCGTCGGCCGTGTAGTACGCCGCCTGCCCGCTGGGATCGTGAAACAGCAGCGCCTGGTACCTCTTGCCGCCATTGTCGTACTCCGCGGCCAGGACTTTTCCGTACGACGCCGTTTCACCGTTGGAGTATTTTTTCTTTTCCAGTACCACCCGAAAGGTGTCGCCCCGCCGCGGATCGGTGTAAAAATCCAGGTCGTAACCAAATATCTGCGCCAGCCGCATCGTCAGCTCCGGCGACTCCCCGCTCTGTTGCACCGCGCCAAAAAGCGAATCCTCGATCCGCCCGCTGACCGCCGAAACCTCCACCGTGCTCGGTATCAGTTTTATTTCCGCCGAAAAAGTATTGTCCCGCGGCACAATTTCCAGCACGCGGTCCGCGTCAATTTTGTAATCTATTTCGCGCAGCGCCCCATCAGAGGTTCGCGCCACGGAAATGGTATTGCCCGCGCGAACCTGGCGGAGATTGAACGCCTGCTGCGCAGCCGCCGAAGCGCCGGCCGCCTCCGCGTTGGTAAGCCCCACCTTCTCAAGAGCCACGATGAAATTTCCCGACGGAACTCGCCGTTCCACCGGCGGCACCACCACTTCGCGCGGTACCACCGCCACATTTTGCGAGAGCTGCGCTTCCTGTTCATACCTCTTCGCGGCGGCTTGCCGAACATGCATCCAGTAGCCCATGCACGCAGCCACCACAAAAATAATGATTAGCACAAAGATGGGTAAACGGCGGCTCACGCTGTCACGTTAGACGCTGTTTTTTCAATTTTGTTTGGATGTTTGGCGGAGCTGACGTCGGGAAGCACGAACCGCAGCTTAACCCACTATGTAGACAGCGCTCAACCATCTTGCGGGTGGCATTTCGTAAGGAGAGAAGTGAAAGTTCCAGTTAAGCCGAAATCTAGCGCCCGGACTTTCGTACCGGAAGTGCGCTGGCAGTGGTCACCGTCGCGAAATAATTCTGTTCCCGCAGGCGGCGATAAATGTTGCCCGCTACTTGCGCGGCCGTCGGACCTTTTACCTTCCGGGTATTTCCGCGCAGCAGCACCGCCAAAGCAATCTTTGGATGGGCTTCATCGGCATACGTCACAAACCAGCCGATGCGCGACGGCGTGACGTGGTCATCGCAAGTGCCGGTCTTGCCCAGCGGTGTTTCGTCGCCGCCACGATCAAAACTCGATTTACCGGTGCCATACAAAACCGCGGCCAGCATTCCTTCACGCAGCTCCGGCAAAATCTGCTCGATATTCAATTCGCGCTTCACTCGCGGCGCAAAAGCTTGTTGCTCATCCGCGCTTCTCGGATACTGCAAATAATAAAGTGTCCCGCCGTTGGCAAACGCCGCAGCCAGGGAAACCAGTTGGAAAGGCGTCATCTGGATGCCTTCGCCAAAGCTCGACATCCGCGCTACTCCGCCATGCGCCGGTGGCTGCATCGGAAACGCGCCCGGATGTTCTTCCGGCAAGTTGTATCCCGAAAGCTCGCCCAGTCCCAGCAGCCGCGCGTATTTCGAAACGGTATCGAATCCCATGCGTAGCCCGAGCTGTTCGAAAAATTCGTTGTTGGAATGCGCCATGGCTTCCGTCAAGTTCATGTACTTACGGCGCCCAACTTTAAGGATCGTGTCGCGATCAATTACGTTTTCCTGCAGCGCCGCCAACGCAATCGTTGGCTTGATCGTTGAGCACGGAATGTAGCCTTCGCCAAAAGCAATCTTTTGATTCACAACCGTCAAAATTCTTCCGGTGTTGGGATCCACCGCCACCACTGCTCCGTTATATCGGCCCAACCCTTCCACCGCCGCTTGCCGAACAACTGGATCATCAAAAGCCGTCACATCCGCGCCGGAGGAATCCGCAAAAGTCGGAACACCACCGTGATACCTGGGTTGGGCCCGGCGCGTCCGCGTTGCCGGTCTTGCCTTCAAAGCGCGTGGCGCTGCCGGCGCGGGAAACGCGCAGAGCATCGCGAGCACCGTTGCAACCGAAGCTTTTACCAGATCCTTCACCGCTACCACCTCAGAAAATTTTGCGTTAAAAAAGTTTGCGGGCGTTGATTCTCATCGAAGCCGCCCAGCCGGTCAACAACGAATTGTGGAGACCGTTCCACGTATCAAGATTGTCTTCTATCAGATGCGTCCAGCCGCCCAAATGCTGGCTTCCCGAGTCTTCAACTGCCCGCATCCCGATCAACTTGAGACATAGTAAGGTGCCGCCATCCACAGCGCAATAGCCTGTGAGGGCCAGTACGAGCCTATGTGCTTTGCTTTGTATCAGCTGGACGGAAGGTCAGCCCCCGTCCTTGCGTCCGGCAGCAATAAGGGCGTTTAACCGAAAAATGCTCACGATTTCGCTATTTTGGGCTTGGAGAAGTCTTGACTGTTGCTGGGTAAGTAGGTTTCGGATTTGTAACAATTTCGACTGTATTAGGCAGCTCGAAAATTATTCGTGGTGCTGCCATCGTCTCCGCAGCAACCCCTGCTAACGAGAATCGATACTTAAGTTGGAGGAAGCCCTTTGTACCCGGAGTAAACGCCCAAAGCATTGCATTACGTTTCGCCTCGTTAGCCAGCAGTGGATGTCCCGAGAGCACAGAACTTTCCGTCACATGACCCGCCGAGTCAATACCAACCTGCACTACAACTTCACCCTGAAGGCCTACGTCTCGAGCTAATTTCACATACTGGGGAGCTTCGATGTGCGTCACACACACTTGGATGGGGCTCGAGCTTGTCGCGACATCCTGCGAAGAAAATCCTGCAACTGAAAATAGGAAGGCGAGGACATACATCGAACTCTTTGATGGACTCATCCCATTTGCCTCGATTCTTTATGCATCGACAGTCTTGCGTCCGGCGACTATTGCCGTGCGCGCGTGAAAATAAAGCCGGCCTTCGGAGTCGCGGAATGGGCGCGTTCCACTCAAATCACGTTGTAAGTCATCTTCCAGCAGGCGACGTATTTCTGTGGCCTTATCCGCAGGTACGTTTGTGGTAGCCAGCCAGCGCTCCACTTCCGGCCGCAGATCATCGGCGGTAAAAATTGTTTCCGTTTCGACACCGGCGTCACGAAAAATGCGCAGCAGCTCACTCAGCGGCAGGGCGTGAACATGGGAGGGATCGCGCAAAATCTCCCAGCGATCCTGGTATGCTGCGCGCGCAGGATGTTCGCTCGCGTAAATGTCTTCTACCAGCACAGTGCCGTCAAACCTGCACACCCGCGCCATTTCTTTAACCACTTCTGCAGGCTGCTGCATGTGATGGAGCGCCAGTCGGCATACCACCACGTCAAACTGCTCCTGTTCAAACGGCACACTCTGCGCATCGCCCACGCGGAAGGTAACGTTTTTCACGCCACGCTCTTCCATACGTTGGCGGCCGATGGCCAGCATCGCCTGCGTCAAATCCATGCCCACTACTTCGCGTGATTCTTTGGCAAATACCTCGGCGATGTATCCCGGACCGGTGGCCACATCCAGCACACGCTCGGTGCCCTTCAAATCCGCCACGGCTACCAGTCGCTGCAACCGTTGTTCGTCAGTAACCCAGGGATTCGACGCGAACGCCCGCGCCTGCGCGGTAAACGATTCACGAACAATTTCGTTGTGTGATGACATGTTCGGCTCAGTTTATCAGGCGACCACAAAAAAAGGCCCTCTCGCAAACACGAAGAGGGCCGGTTAAAGAAAGGAATGCTCTATCGTCTAACGTCCTGGACGGCCTCGCCCTGCATCCGCTCCAGCCGTGGCCGCTGAAGCCTTTACGGGGGGCTTTTCCGGCTGCGCGTTTGGCGCGTGACCATTGGGCGCAGGCGCTGCCGTGGAGTTTGAGGCCCCCGGTATAGGTATTTCCAGTTTCTTCCGCAGCGCCAGCTCTAGTTTGTCTCGCACATCCTTATTTTCTTTCAAGAATGTCCGAGCATTCTCGCGGCCCTGGCCCATGCGTTCGGTGCCAAAGCTGATCCACGTACCACTTTTTTCCAGCACGCCGCGATCAACGCCCAAATCAATCAGGTCGCCTTCGCGCGAAATTCCTTCGCCATAGATGATGTCGAATTCGGCTTCGCGGAACGGCGCGGCTACCTTATTCTTCACAATCTTTGCGCGTGTGCGCGAGCCCACCACTTTGTCGCCATCCTTGATGGCTTGAATGCGCCGGATGTCCACGCGCATGGAGGCATAAAACTTCAACGCCCGTCCGCCGGTGGTCGTTTCGGGATTGCCGAACATTACGCCGATCTTTTCGCGAATCTGGTTGATGAAAATCAGGCAGGTGCGCGACTTCGACACGATGGCGGTCAGCTTGCGCAACGCCTGCGACATCAGCCGCGCCTGCAACCCCATCTGCGGATCGCCCATTTCCCCTTCCAACTCCGCCTTCGGCACCAATGCCGCCACGGAGTCCACCACCACCACGTCAACTCCGCCGGAGCGAATCAGCGCCTCCGCAATCTCCAGCGCCTGCTCGCCGTTGTCCGGCTGCGATACCAGCAAATTATCGACGTCCACTCCCAGCTTGCGCGCATACACCGGATCAAGCGCGTGCTCGGCGTCAATAAACGCCGCCTGCCCGCCCAACTTCTGTGCTTCGGCGATGACGTGCAGCGTCATGGTGGTTTTTCCGCCCGATTCCGGGCCGTAAATCTCGATCACCCGTCCGCGCGGAAACCCGCCCACACCCAGAGCGGCATCAATAGACAAGCATCCGCTGGGGATTACGCTGACGGGCACCAGCACGTCGCGGCTACCCAGGCGCATGATGGAGCCCTTGCCGTAAGATTTCTCGATCTGCGATATCGCCGCTTCGAGTAATTTGGATCTATCTTCTGCTGTCATACGACACCTCGGTAGTGGATAGGTAGGCTGCTCGCGTGCGGGTCAAGCTTGTCGTGGCCTGCTTCAGATCGCTTTGCGATAGTACCATATAGTTATATATGTGGATATTTACTTATTCGTTTCCTGCTGGCCATGCCCGTAGCGCCAGTCGCCGCGTGACTGCCAAGTTTCTCATGGCCGTCAGGCCCGAAACATGTCCCAAACATCCTTAACTAATGGGCCTGTTGAAAACCTGAAGGCAAAATAGCACTGGGGCGAACAAAAAGCAAACACTATTTTGGCCCTCCCCACCGCCCCTCACTTCCCTTCTCATACCCGTAAAACCCACGCCCGCTCTTCCGTCCCAGCCATCCTGCCGCCACGTACTTCTTCAACAGCGGGCAAGCGCGGTATTTGGGGTCGCCCAGGCCCTCCTGCAGCACATGCATGATATCCACGCATACATCGAGCCCAATAAAGTCAGCCAGCTCCAGCGGGCCCATCGGGTGATTCATCCCCGTTTTCATCACCGCGTCCACTGCCTCGGCGGTGGCCACACCTTCCATTACGCAGTACGCCGCTTCATTGATCAGCGGCATCAACACGCGATTAGACACAAATCCGGGCGCATCATTCACGGCCACAGGTTTTTTGCCCAGCTTCTCCGCCAGTTGCATGGTGCTCTGAAATGTCGCTTCGCTAGTTTGCAGCGCGCGAATTACTTCCACCAGCACCATCACCGGTACGGGATTCATGAAGTGCATGCCCACAAAACGTTCCGGCCTTCGCGTAAGCGACGCCAGTGTGGTCATCGAAATTGAGGACGTGTTGCTGGCGATGATTACGTCGTCGCGCAACAGGCGATCGGCATCCGCCAGCACCGCGCGCTTGATTTCCATTTTTTCCGGAACCGCCTCCACCAGAAAATCCGCCGCGGCGATGTTGGCAATGTCCGTGACCGGCAGCAACCGCTCCAGCACACCGGCGCGTTCTTCTTCCGTGATTTTTCCTTTTTTTAATTCGCGGGAAAGGTTCTGCCCAATGGTTTCCATGCCGCGGTCCACGAAGCGTTGTTCCACGTCGCGCAGAATTACTTTGTATCCCGCGCGCGCAAAAACATGCGCGATGCCGTTACCCATGGTGCCCGCACCCAGCACCGCGATCGTCTTGATGTTGTCTACGCTCATCGATTACTTGGGAGGCGCGCCTTGCGTCACTTCGCGCACGATTTCTTGCGCGCGGGGCACATTTCCCTCGGCCACGAAAACGGCCGTCGCGCCGCCCGCAGCTTCCACTCGTGCCACGACATTGTTCTCTGCCAGCGCGCTGGTCAGGAATTCCGCCAACTTGCTGTCCGCCCCTTGCCAGATTTGCGAATCCGCCGGCGCATCATTTGCTTGGCGCGGCACGATGGCCGGATCCACCACTTCCGGCTGCTCGGCAATCTCCATGTTGTCCGGAACTTTATCGAGCTGCGTCTCCAGAAGTTCTTTCGCTGCGGGATAGTCCGTGGAGAGCACCGCAACTTCAAATCCAAATCGCGGCTTCCAATCAATGGGCAACGGATCGGCCGTCGGCGCCACTTCATCGTCGCCCAATGTTTTATCGTTGTAAGCGATTCCGTTGGCTTCCAGCACCTCCAGCAGGTTCATGTGCGTGGATGGATTCTCGCCCGCCCACAGAATTACAAACGACCCTTCGTTGCCGAGTTCAGACATGCGATGCCTCGCTGTTGGTTAGTCGCGGCGCGCTCTGCGGCTGGCTGGCGGCTGGAGAAGCACGCGTCGCAATTGGCAGTCTACTATATAAATTTACAACTCGTCGCGGCCTCGCAGCTCCCGAAGTTACCGCTAACTTCAACGAACCAAAGCGCATGCGCCGCTGAGTCTTTCCGTCGTGCATCCGCGTATACCTCTGTACAATGAGCGCGACGTTTTCAGTCTTCACGTTTCCTGGTGCAAATGCCGGCGCAACTGCTGCGGCGTATTCGTTCTCCTCGCTGATGAAAGATGAAAAGAAAGAACTGGCGCGCGGCTTACAGCGCCGCGATCCCGAACTGTTAGACCAGCTCATCGAGCAATATCAATTTCGTTTGTTTCGCTACCTCGTGTACATCACCGGCGACCGCACCCGCGCGGAAGATTTTTTTCAGGAAACGTGGATTCGCGTACTGGAGCGCGGCCACCAGTACGACGGCAAATCGCGCTTTGAGGGCTGGCTCTTCGCCATCGCGCGCAATTTGGTGATCGACTGGCAGCGCCAGCGCAAAACACAAAGCCTCGACACCCTCACCGATCCCGAGCAGCCCAACCCGCTGCAGATCACAGATGAACGCGGCACCTCGGCTCTCGAAACAGTTTTGAGCACCGAACAGAACGCGCAAGTGCAAGGCGCGCTGGGGCAAATCGCCGCGGTGTACCGTGAAGTTCTGTTGCTGCGTTTCCAGGAAGAATTGCAGATTGCAGAAATCGCCGCAGTGCTGAATGCGCCGGCATCCACGGTGAAGTCGCGGCTGTATCGCGGGCTGGCCGCGTTGCGCGAAACATTGCAGCCGGGGTTGTCATGAGCGAAAGCATGCACGAGCGCGCGCAGCAACTGATAGCGCAGGAATGCGTAGAAGGCCTCTCCGATGCCGACAGCGCCTGGCTGGCCGCGCATTTGCGGGAGTGCGGCGACTGCGCGGGGATCGCGCAAGCTACCGCAGCGGCGTTGCGATCGTTGCGAACTATTTCGATTGGTCTGCCCGCTGGGCTTGCGGAGCGAACGCAATTTCGCGTGGGTTTGAGGGCGCAGCAATTGCGCAGCACCGAGCCGCGCAGGCGCGCGCTGTGGATTGCCGCGGGAATTTCCTGGGCAGGGGGCGTGGCGAGCGCTCCCTACGTGTGGCGATTGTTTGCGTGGCTGGGGGAACACGCCGGCGTTCCAAAATTGGTTTGGGAGGCGGGGTTTGCGCTGTGGTGGGCAGTGCCCGCTTTGGTGGCGGCGGTCGTTCTGCTCGCCGAGCACGAGAAACAAAGTGGCGAGCGTTTCTGGTCGCGGCAAAGCTCTTAGCGATAGAAATGAAATAGATAGTTTTGCGGTACGCAACATTCAAGAGAATTTCACGAGGACAGAACATGTCGGACTTTCAAGCCAGCACTACCTTCAATGAAAAGATGCGGCGCATCCGCTTCCGCCGCACCCGAGAAAAGGCGCTCTTTCGCGATGAGCTGCGCATTATTCCCAGGTGGTTGATGGTGGCGCTGGGCATACTTTTTATCGGCGTGCAGGTGGGATGCTTGATCGGCAACCTCGGATTCCATCAGATGAGTTCTCCTCATGGAGAAGTCTGGCCATTTCCCATGCATCCGGCGCTTTCGGCGCTGGCCGTCGCGGGAATTGTTACCGCGGCGAGCATTCCGATAGCGGTGTTTTTTCTGCTGATCGGCTATGTGAATCGCGATGCGAAACGCCGCGGAATGAATTCAACGCTGTGGACCATTCTGGTGGTGATTTTGTCCGGCGGCTGGGGTTTCCTGGGCTTCTTGATTTATTTTTTGATGCGCGAACCGCTGCCTTATAACTGCCCACAATGCGGAACGCTGGTGGGCGCGCGATTTAATTACTGTCCCAACTGCAAATGCAATCTGCGTCCCAGCTGCCCACAGTGCAAACGGGAAGTCGGGGAGCTCGATAAATTTTGCCCGTACTGCGCGTTCGATTTGCGAAGCGGCAGCGCGACGACTGGGTCAGCGGCGCCGCCTCCGCCAACATCGCCGGTTCCCCCAACACCACCGGCAGTGCCCGGCTCGTTGTAGAGCTACATCATCTCTACGGCGAGGGCGACAGCGTTGCCGCCGCCGAGGCAGAGCGCGGCGATACCGCGCTTCAGATTGCGGCGCTGCAATTCATAAAGAAGAGTGACCAGGATGCGCGCTCCAGAAGCACCGATGGGATGACCGATGGCGACGGCACCGCCATTCACGTTTACCTTTTCGGGATTCAAGCGAAGCTGGCGGGTCACGGCAATGGCCGCGACGGCGAAGGCTTCATTCAACTCGATAAGATCCACATCCTTGTCGCGGTCCCAGCCAGATTTCTTTAGCAATTTTTCGACGGCTTCGACAGGCGCCATCATCACCCATTTCGGTTCCACGCCACTGACGGCTTGCGCGACGATGCGCGCCAAGGGCTTTTTGCCCAGTGTTTGCGCATGGCGTTCACAGGTAACAATTACCGCCGCGGCGCCGTCGTTGGTTCCGGGAGCATTTCCGGCGGTTACCGTGCCGTCTTTTTTGAAAGCCGGTTTCAGTTTGGCGAGCGCTTCCATGGAAGTGTCTTCGCGGGGAGATTCGTCGTATTTGATTAGGATGGGAGCGCCTTTTTTCTGCGGAACTTCGATGGGCAGAATCTGCGCTTCAAAGAAGCAGGATTTACGCGCGCGCACGGCTTTCTGGTGGCTTTCAAAAGCGAAGCGATCCTGCTCTTCACGGGTGATGCCATATTTTTCGGCGACGAGCTCGCCGGTCATGCCCATATGGAAGTCTTCAAAGGCGTCCCACAGGCCGTCGTGAATCATAGAGTCCACTATTTTGCCGTCACCGATGCGATAGCCGGTGCGCGCCTGCGGAAGCAAGTAGGGGCAATTGGACATGGACTCCATGCCGCCGGCGACGAGAATTTCGGATTCGCCAAGCTGCACGGATTGCGCGGCCAGCGCGACCGCTTTCAATCCTGAACCGCAAACTTTGTTGATGGTGAGCGCGGCGACGCGGGGATCGCAGCCGCCTTTGAGAGAAGCCTGGCGCGCGGGATTCTGGCCCAGGCCAGCCTGGACCACGTTGCCGAGGATGGCTTCGTCAATTTTCTTCGGATCGAGGTCCGCGCGGCGAGCGGCTTCGGCAACGACCTTTGCGCCGAGTTCCACCGCGGACAAACCGGAGAGACCACCTTGAAATTTTCCTACCGGCGTGCGCACGGCGCTGAGGATTACGGGTGTTTCCATTTTTCAATCTCCGTGACGCTACAGCACTGCCGCGAATCGTTTCGGCGGCTGGGCAATTAGAACTTTTGTTCGTCGGCGCTGGGGCCGTACAAGGCGGGCACGGGAACATCGAGCGTGCGCAGATACATGGTGAGCTGCGCGCGGTGATGAATCAGGTGGTTGAAGCACATCACGCGCAGGACGTTGTACTTCGGCAGCGCGAACAGGACTTTACCGTCCCACTTGAGGGTCCAGATTTCCTTGAGCTGCTCATCGGTGACGTTGGCGATGGCTTTGCGAGCGATGTCGCGTTGCTCGTCGAAGACTTTCACTAAATCGGATGCGTCTTTCACTTTGGGACTTGAGGCATTTCCAAGGTCGAGCTCCGAGGTTTCAATGGTGGTGGTGGTGAAATTGGGCAGGGTGGCGATGTGCGACGCCATCCAACCCAGGGTGCCGGACTTGGGGTGTGGTTTCCAGTCCCACTTGTCGGCCGGAACGCGCTCAAGGGCTTTGCGGGTGTTAGCCATTTCCTGGTCAAACTCAGTTAATAACAGTTCGCTGATGGGCATGGGGGCTCCGTCGGTTTGGTTCGTGTTCTGCTGCCGAAAGATGATTGTACGGGAGGCGAGGAAAGGCAAGCAAACCGGGGGAAATCCCAAAAGCGGTCAGAAATTTCATGGCAAAACCTGTATACCCCCGGGGTAATCGCGCAAGAGTGCGTAACCAACTGAAAATAGGGTGGTTGCAGAAACGTGAATATTCAAGAGTGTGGAAGCTAAAGAAAACAAGCGACTTGAGACCGATGCTAAGTTTATTCTTT
>JBBRPU010000084.1:0-11037 GCA_038227545.1 Candidatus Acidiferrales bacterium | reverse complement strand
GACACCAACCGGCACGCCCGGGAGAATTCTTCGCACTGCATAAATCGTTCCCCCGCTCTCGCCCTTCCAGAATCCGACGCCTCAGTAATCGGGCAGATTTCCGCGCGATTGGCGACCACACCGCTTTTCGTAGAAAAATACTCCGCACCGGCGCTTTCGTGCGGAGACCAGCTATCCTCCTCTGGAACAGCGCTCACGCGAACTAAAGTCTTCCCCATTGAATCCATGATGCCGGGCGACGTTTGTGCGCCTACCGGTGCCGGCCTGGTAGTCGCTCCGGAAACGCCGAGGTCGTCTCCGCTCTGCTGGCCACAGGCCGCAAGCGTTTATGCGCAGCGTTGGGACCTGCTTCGCGCAGCTGCGCCATCGCTAAAAATCATTCGCCAGGAGCGCCAGCAAGACAAATTCCAGTGGCGCCCCGCACTGGTGCAATCGGTGGAGTTCCTGCTTTTCGAACACGCGTTCCGCCTGGCGGACGATCCCTATTTGCGGTATCTGCTGTTTCACAAACCTTTCTGGCACGATTACCTGGTTTCCGCCGGGCAGTTCGACATGTCGCGGTGGGGAGACGGCGACAATTTTCTGGTGAACTTCATCGGGCATCCCATGCAGGGAGGCGTCACCGGAAATATTTATATCCAGAACGATCCGAAAGCGCGGGCTTTGAAATTTGGCCGCTCCAAACAATATTGGCAAAGCCGCATGAAAGCCATGGCGTGGTCGGCGGTATACAGCGCGTATTTTGAAATCGGACCGGGGCTAAGCGAAGTGGCGTTAGGAAATGAGGGAGGCTACACATACACACCCGGTTGCGGTCACTATGTGTGCGACCGGCCGGGCTACAAACCGCCAACAAATAATACCGGCTGGGTGGACTTCATCGTTACGCCCACGATGGGCACCGGGCTGATGATCCTGGAAGATGCCATCGAGCGGAAAATCGTGGATCGCATTGTTAACGAGGATCCGAGATTCGGCTTCAAGGTGTTGCGCTCGACGCTCGCGCCGACGCACAGCATGGCGAACATGCTGGCGGGTCGAATGCCGTGGTTTCGATTTACTGAGGATTCCTTTCGGCCGGCTTCCACGTTTGACCCCGCGTTGGAAAAGCGCTCGCAGCCGTGGCGCTATGAACGCCGCTGGAATGCCGGCTTGCACTACACCAATATTGATTTGCCGATGGATTGGCGGGGTTGTTCTGCCTGCCGGATGCACAGCTCGGGTGTGGGGACAAATCTTGGATATCGCCTGACGAATCTCATGTATTTCGATTCGGAGCTTAACGTCTTTCCGGGATCAGGTGGCACGAGTGGAAAAGGGCGCGCGGAAGAATTTCTGGCGGGGGTCAAAGTCGGGCGTACGTTTGGTTCGTGGGGTGTGTTTACCACGTTGCGTCCGGGCTTCATCCATTACGAAAAGACGCTGGCGCCGGGGAGCCTGAACGAATACGAAAGCGCGAACCGCTTCGCGTTCGATGCCGGCGGTGTAGTGGAGTACCACGCGTCGTCGCGCTCCACGATCCGCTTCGACATTGGGACCACTTTTGTGCGCTACCTGACCGGGCATCCGGATGCGCGACAACTTCCGGACACGGTGCTATCCAGCGACTACATCGTGACGCAAGGAAATTTCCATCTGGGGAGCGGCTACGTGTTTCGTTTCTAGCCGATTCTCGAAACCAACCCAGGTTGTTCCCGGTGGGAAATTAGGGTCCAATAGATGCGCCCGGATTCGGAACCGCGCTGTGTTGAGCGGATGGTCCGACTTTCTAATACTTCGCTGAAATAAATTAATCAGGCTGGAGGCCCTTCTATGAAAACTTTTATCGCCGCGATGTTAAGTGTGCTCCTGTTTTTCGGAGTGTTACCCGCAAAGGCCGACTTCAAATATTCCGATACTTCAAAAATTACCGGTGGCACGCTGAAGAGCATGATGAAAACCGTGGGAATATTCAGCAAACAGGCTTCGCAAGCCATGAAGCCGGTGAGCACCACGCGCTACGTCAAGGGCGACCGCATGCGCTCCGATGAGGCCGACGGTAACGTGCAGATCATTGATCTGGCTGGCCGCCGCATCCTGCACATAGATTTGCAGCAGCACACCTACACGGAAATGACTTTTGAGGAAATGAAAGCGGCCATGCAGAAAGCGCAGGAACAGGCGCAGCAAAAGATGGAGAAGGAAACCAAGAAACAGGACACACAGGCCAGCATGAACGCGAAAATTAACGTTACGCCCGGTACCGCCAGCCGCCAGATTCAGGGAATAACCGCGAATGAAATGAAAATCCAGATTGATATGGAAATTCAGGCGCAGCAGCAGAACCAGGCTGCCAGCCAACCGAACCAGCCGGTTAGCGGAACCATTTCCACCAGTATTGATTCGTGGGTGGCTCCGTCCGTTCCCGGATACGAGGAAGTGTCCGAGTTTTACAAACGCATGGCCAAGGAAATCAACTGGGTGCCGCCCAGCGGGATCCGCATTGATCCGCGCGTTTCGCAAAGCATGGACGAAGTGCAGAAAAATCAGGCGGCGTTCAAAGGCCTGCCGCTGCTGCAGTACATGAGCATGACCATGGTCGGGCAGCAGGGCGCGAACGGGAGCGCGGCGGAAAATGGCGGCGCTTCCAACGATAGGGCGAATTCCTCATCTTCTTCCGGCAACGACACGCCTACCAGCGCCTCCGATGCGATGGTGAAGGGCCTGGGCGGATTGTTCAGCAAGAAAAAGAAAAAGGAAGAAGCGGCCGAGCAACCGAACAGCCAGAATCCGCCGCCGCCCTCCACGCCCGGAGCGTTGATTGAAATGACCATTGAGGTGACTTCGTTTTCGAATGCCGCGTTGGACGCCAGCTTGTTTGAAATCCCCGCGGGATACACGCGCGTGCAGCAGAACCCTGATCAAATGTTCAAACAACAGGGCAAACCCTGAACTATTTAGAGCTGTAAAGCCGGAAGCCGTTAGTCTCCGCCGCAGGCAAAACCGATGGCGTGGCACGGAGCCGCAACGTGCGTCCTGGCCGCCCAATTTCTGGGTGCGTGGCGCCTGTGATTGCTTATGCGTTGCTCGGGGCCGCTTCGGCCGGGGTTCTCGTTTAGTTTTTCGCGGAGCCGGCGGTGCGCGCGGAACAACCGCAAGCGCACGGCCACATTCGAAATTCCCAAGCGCGCGGCAACTTCCTGAGTGGAATAATTCAAGACATCGAGCAGCAAACAAACCTGCCGCAAATGGGCCGGCAACTGCGTGATGGCCGCGGCCAGTCGACGGCGGGATTCCTGGCGGATAAGCCCTTGCTCCGGATTGGCTCGCTGCGACGGGATCTGAGAGGCGAAAGACTCGTCGGAATCGCTGCAGTGATCCATCGAAAATATTTTTCCTTCGCGCCGCCGTCGGATCACGTCAATGGACGCGTTGGTGGCGATGCGTGAAACCCACGCATGCAAATCGTCGCGCGTCGCGGTCTGCGTGCCCGCGAATTGATCCAGGTGCGACAACGTCTTCATCAGCGTTTCCTGTCGGACATCCTCGGCGTCGTAGACATTGCCGGTGAGGCGCAGGCCGGAACGGTACAGGCTGTGAGCGTAGGGCATGACCAGCTCGGCCAGCGCGGCGCGATTGCCGTCGCGGGCGCTGCGCAGCAGCGCAGAGCGATCCTGCGGTTCCGTGACGCTTGGAGTGGGCTCAATAGTTGGCAGCGCGGGTTGAGCGTTCATTACGCTAGATGGATGGCAGTTCCATAGCCACCCAAACGCGCGCCGGAAACTATTCAAAACAAGCCACAAGCAAAACCCTGGATGAAGCTCGTTCATCGGCATTTGACCGCTTATGGGATTTACGAACACAAAACCGGTCACTGAAGCCGCACGCGAGGGATCCTGGCTGGTGTTATGAAAGATCAAAATTTTCCGTCCCATTGGATTTATTAATGAAAATTTTTCTTGCGACCGCCCAGCTACACCGCTCTGCCCTGGTGCTCACTTTTTCAATCTTCCTGTTGCTAGCGAGTAGCAACATCCCACTTGTACAGACAGACAGTTGGTTTCCCGGCACATGATTTGTTGCGCCGTCGCGGTCGTTGCCCAGATGGTACTAAACTCGTCTCGTAACAAAGGAGCGTGGCGCATGAAACGGTCCTTCAGGTTTCTAGTGATGATGCTGGTGGCGATGGCCGCCGACCAGACGATTTACGCCAGTCCCCAGAGCCACGGTAAAGCCACGCTGAGCGGCGTGGTGATCGGCCCAGATGGGAAACCGGCGGCCAACGCGGTGGTAACTTATCAATCAGGCGGAGGCGACACGCCCCACGCGGTTCATACCGATGCCAAGGGGCGGTTCACTATCGTCAAGCTACGCCGGGATAACTATGACTTGCGGGCATCCTCGCACGGCATGTACTCCACCTGGCTGAAAAACGTCATGGTGCGCACCGGGCAGCAGAAGACCTTGACGCTGCGACTGACCAGCGGCGCGGACCTGTCGAAAACCGGAATGAAGACTTCTCAATAAAGCATTAGGGGCCCTACGGTACTCGCCGGTTACCAACTGCAAAATAGCAGGCGGCGAACGGGTACGACGTTTCATTCTGGGACGTTATAAAGCACTGTAAATAAACTACTTATATTTTCTTAGGCGCAGGTCAGCCGGCCGACTGGCCACAGGTACTAGCTTGCGGGTACTGCCGCCACTGGGTCTGCTGGTCCATTGAGGCATCCAAAGCCTGTCTGTAACTTACTGAGAACGGGTTGGGGGCCGCGCGGGGACAGCGGCTCCGCAAGGGGTCGTGTGCGAGCTACCCAACCCGCCAGTTTCTTCCTGGCTGTCAACTTCCCAACTATTTGGCGTTTTTGGCTACCGATCGCGGATGGCACAGAGAATTACCCCCGCGCTCGTAAGCAACGGATGCAGCCAACTGGTGCCCGGGGTCTTGTCCGCGGGCATTATGATGATGCGATCGGCCCAGGCGGCGATCTGGTCGAAATTATCGTAAACGCTATAGGAATACGCCAGCCCGTCGCCTTCAGTAATCTGATATCCATTGCCGGAAGTCCGCAGGTAGTTGAAAGCGCCCCAGAGTCCCAACTTATATAGCGCAAGTTTAACGAAACGCATCCACATGGGGCCCTGGCCGAAGCGGTTGCTGTCGGAAATGATGACGGCCTTTCTTGCTACCCTGAGCATTTCGCCGATGACCACGCGGGGCTCGGCCACGTGATGCAGAATCGCAAATTCGCACACCACGTCGAAACTGTCGTCTGCAAACGGAAGCGCGTCGCCTTTGCCCCGCAGTACCACGCCACTTTTGGCGTTGCCGGAGCTCACCGCCTCGTCTAACAGGGCCGCGACTGGCTCAATCCCACAGATAAATAATTCTGGAATGGCCGTTTTCAAAATGCGCAGGGTGCGCCCGGAAGCGGTGCCCACGTCCAGCAAGCTGCGGGTCGCCAACATGCGCAAAGTCGCGACCACGAAATCGGTCTGGAACGCATCGCCGGCAGCTTCTTGCCCGTGCATCTCTTCATAGCGCGTGGCCGTATCCGTATAGTATTTGCGCTGGAGATCAACAGCGTGGTCCACATCTCTGGCCAAAGGTACCTCACAAACAATCAACTTTCAGAATCCGGGACGCGATTAAAAACCGCTAGCCATGATCGCCGCGCGGACCACTTTTCTTCCGCGCCACTTCGCGCAACCACTGCCAGGCAGCATCCGCGTTGCGGTCCCAGGAATGTTCGCGCGCCGTGGCACTAGCACGGTCCCCGAGGCGTTGGCACAAAGCGGGGTCGCTCATCAGCGATCGTAAGGCCGAAGTAATTTCCGCCGCATCCTGAGGGTCGCTCAATATTATGCCGTCACTTCCGTGGGAAACGAGCTCACTCACGCCCGCGCGGCCGCTGCAAATTATCGGCAAGCCGCAAGCCATAGCTTCAAGGACCGGCATTCCAAAAGCATCCTCCAGAGATGGGCCGACATAGGCATCCGCCGCAGCATAAAATTGCAAAACATCCGGCGATGATGGCATGAAGAGTACCCGGCTCGCGGTGCGCTGGATAAGCTCCTTATGAGCACCAGTCGCGTCGTCGCCCACTACCAACAATTTCCAATCGAAATCTGGCAATTCCGCGAGGGCGCGAAGAAGCGCGTCGAGCCCCTTGTTCCTGAAGTCATTTCCGATCAGCAAAACCACGAAAGCGTCCGGCGCCAAGCCGAACCGTTGGCGAGCCAAGGGGCGCTGCTCAAGCCTGCGAGACACGGAAAAAAATTGCGTATCCACTCCGTGATGGATTACTCGAGCGTCCGGGCTTTGAAAATGCTGGGCAAGCTGTGCGCTTACTAGCGCTGAGACGCCGGCCAGCGAAGACCTCGGCTGCCGGTAAATCTTTTTCTCCAGCGCGATGATCAACCGGTAATAAAGACGGCGATGCAGGAGGCGCAACCAGTTACTCGCCGGTGAGCTACGAAGACGGAGTCGCGCAAACAGTCGGGGATAGAATTCACTGAAAATCGCGTGAACGGCCACAGCGTCAGCGTCGGATGCATTGATGCCCGGGGAGTATACCAGGGCGTATTTCAGGCCGTTCTTATAGGCATCCCACCGGCGGCAAACCATATTGGCGTAAAACCAGAAAATATATTGGACCAGGTGCGGGCCGGGGATGAAAGGGACTCTGTGCCAAAAGAGGTACTGCCCGGTGGTGGCGGGAGCTCCAGACTTGTAGCGGATCACTCCATGCAGATCCTCCACGCGTTGGGAATAAATGTGAATTTCATCGCCGGCCGCGACCGGAAATCTTTCCAATTGTTCTATAAGGCATCGTTCGGTGCCATGGCGGCGATCAAGGAAGGGTGAGATGACTGCGATGCGCATTTCATCCGGTCCGGAATCGGCCATGCTGCGGAGTCCCTACGTTGGCGAATTGCGCGGAAAGCGCGAGGTTCGGCAAGCGAAACAAAATTCCCAGTAGCGTCCAGAAGTAAGCATTAATTATGAAGTCCTCATACGCCACCATGGAGGTAAACGTCATGGGTAATAGTAAAATGACCGAATAGAAGAAAATCACGAACGCGACCGGGAACCATGGAGACCCTTTCAGTTTTTTCACGACTCTCCAGGCTGAAAACAGGATGGCGAAACTCATAACCAACCAGAGAATCAGCCCGCCAATCCCCATTTCCACCACCAGTGCACCGAAGCCACTTTCGACGCCGACGTTCATGGGCTTTTCGTGGAAGATCTTAGCGACATACTGGACTCCGAGCGAACTGGTGCCGATACCATAACCGTAGGGCCAACGCTCATAATTAAAGGCACCCAGAAAGTTTCGCAGGGGATAGTCCCAAGTCCGGAACTGCAATTCACTGGCTGAGCTCCCGGGCGTGAGAGTCTCAGAATATATCGCCAAGCGGGCCATGAGGGCATCGGGGAAAATAAAGAAAAGCGCAACGATTGCCAGAGCAATTCCAAGAGCCGCCCGTTGCACGGTGCGAAAGACCCGCAAGACTTCTTTTTGGCGCCAAGGCGCTCCCCATATGAAACCAACAACCGAACCAATGGCGATGCCCGCACTCCACATGAATATGCCGCGCGCGCCTGACAAAAGAATAGCGGCATAGATAACCGCCACAGCAATAAAAGCCAAATTGCGGCCACGGCGCTGCCGCAACAAGAGATAACCGGTGTAAGCGAGGGTTAGGCACCAGGCAATCAGAAGGAAGTTGGTGTAGCGGCCGGCGCTGACAAACACAGAAGGCGCGCGATAAGAAACCAGGCCGGTGATGGGCGAAGTCCGATAGAGCTGGCTCAATTCTCGGATTTCTTCCGCTGGCGCCGCGGGATTGAGAAACGAAGGACCCAAAATAGACTGAATGACACCGAGGGAGGCAATAATCAAAATTAGAACTATATTGAGTTTATAGAATTTTCGGAGTTCCAACTCGGTATTCACGAGCGCATAGCCAACAAAAAACATTGGCATGTACAGGAAGAACAACTTCACGCCGAGAATTCCGTACACAAGTGTAGTCGAGGCGGGATTAAACACCTGCAAAATGCCGAACCAGAAAAAGCACATGACTGGTATCAAAAAAGGTGGACGAATAGTCTCGGCGGACTTGCGGCGATACGCGATAAAAAATGAAATGTACACCACCGCTAGCAGGAAATCCTTGGCGAAATAAATTGTCATGTTATTTCCAAGAAACTTTCGTGCTAGGTCTTCAAAGACAAGCCAGGTGAAGAAGAAATATACTCCTCTCCTCCAGTTGTTCAACATGGCCACAACAAACGCCGCGCCTAGGGACGCCAGGACGACATAGGCCAGGCTGTTCATATCGTTGTGGATGACGTACTGCGAAAATTGATAAGCCGACAGGATGACTACCAGGAAAAACGCAAGCGAGATGATCACTTTGCGGGAGGACTCGACGGAGCTTGGGTTGGAGCCGACGTTCAATCGCGCGCCTCGGATGCCATGGTTCTATAAGATATCAATTTCATTTTCATCCTGACCAATCCTGTAGGACCCGCCTAAGGCCGGGGGTCGCAAGGTATACTTGGCTTCTACCAGTTCTTAGAAGATGCCATTGCTAAAACAGCTCAGTCGATTTCTGGATACTGTAGAGAGGCTGGACAATCCGATCCACGTTTTCCATAAGCGTGCTTTCGCGCGGCCCCAAGACATTATGACAATAAAAGACCAAAAAACCGGCATCAGTTGTCGCTGCACGGTCGATTCGTATCACATATTCAGCGGCGCCTGGTATTCGCACGTGTATGACGTCCCCTACGTTCCGATTCGGGCTGGTGACACGGTATTGGATGTCGCCGCCAATCAGGGGTTTTTTACCTGCTACGCAGCAAAGCTGGGGGCCAAGGTTTATGCGTTTTAACCCAACCCGGAAAGCTATTCCATACTGCTGGATAATCTTAAGATAAAAGGTTTTGCAGGCCAGGTTGTTGCAAAACCTTGGGCCACCAGTGGGAGAGAGGGGACGGCACAATTATTTGTGTCCGGCGATGCTGGCAGCGGAACGACTACTCTGCATCCGGCTTTCGCGAAAAAAGAACACTTGAAGTTTAAAGCGACTTTGGAAGTGCAGACCTACAGTCTGTCTCAAATACTGACGACCTTCGGCCTGGGGAATATTCGCGTTTGTAAAATTGATGCGGAGGGCTCGGAGATTGAAATGCTGGAAACTCTTTCTGCCGCGCAGCAAATGACCATCGATGCCATTGTTGCGGAAATTCACCGGGCAGCCTACGCCCCGAGCAAGCTATTGGAGTTGATCCGTAGCTGGGGCACGCAGCAGCTCGGTTTCAATGAGCAGCGTCCGTTCTCCGAAGATATTCTTCGTGCTACGGCTAATCAGATCTTGGCGAATGAAGATTCTCCGTTCACTTCAAATCGTCCAAACCGGTAATTCCGTTCTTCCGATTCGCTGACAACTACTCCAGCGGCGCGGACGCTCGACGGTAAATCTGAGCATGCCTGGCGATCATGCTGGGCCGGTCGAATTGCGTCAGTGCACGCTCACGGGCTTTTTGGCCTAGCATGCCAATCAACGAAGGATTTGTAATTACGCTGCGCAGGCAATCCGCAAGAGCGGTGGCGCTGCCGGGAGCGAACTTCAGCCCGGTATCACCGATGACTTCGCGCAAGCCGCCAATGTCAGCGGCCACCACCAGGCGGCCGCGCATCATTTGTTCGATGGCGGCGAGTCCGGCGGTCTCTTCCCAAGTCGAAGGCATCACCAATAGACTTACGTCCTGCAACGCCGCGACAAGCGATTCACCGGTTAGGAATCCAGTGATGAAAACGTGCGACTGAAGGTTTTCCTTCTGGATGATCTCTTCCAACCGTTCGCGCTCGGGGCCATCTCCAATGATGCGGAGCTCGAAATTGAGGTTTTCGAGTTTCAAAAGTTTGACGGCTTCCAGAAGCGTTGGAATGCCCTTCTCCCGGACCAGGCGGCCCACAACGGCGATAGATATCTTGGATTGGGCATGTAGTGCGGGCGCGGGACGACTTGTCACCGGATCTTCTATGCCGTGATACACCACTTCGGTGCGCGGCAATTTTTCCCGTAGGTCCACATGGTGAGTGACGGCGATATTTGTCGAGGCCGCGCGCGCGAGCCGATATCGCGGGAACATCATCAAGAGAAGTTGAGTGGCGATGCGACCGCTGGCATATTCGGAGCGCACGCACTTAAAACATTCACCGTAACGAGCGGCTTGAAAATATCCGGGACAAATCGTGCGCTCAGGGTGGTGCACAAGAAGGCCGTTTGGGCAGACCGCTTGATAACCGTGATGTTCTATAACGTACTTCTTACGCGAAATCCAAGCCAGAAACATCGGCAAAAGAGCCGGCCCAGCCAGATGTAGCACGTCGGTGCGGCGGATCTGGCGCCACAACGCCAGGAAATTCGGCTGCCGGACGACTTCAAACGGAAATTGTTTGTCGTCGGTGCCGCCGGCGGGAATTTCCGTGACCAGCGTAACGTGAAATTCGCGGTCACCGTTCATATCTCTGAGGCTGGCGAGTCCCGCAGCCAGCGACTGCACGATATTCTCCACTCCGCCCACACTTGGCGCAAAAAAATGGGAATAGATGAGCAGGTTCATGCGTGAAGTTTGCGGAATTTGTTAAAACCGCCGTGCCTGGCGTACGCTGCGCGGTTACGCCGCGGATAGATGTTACGCTGTTCCGGGTAAAATTATAGCTCATGGAATGTATCGCCGTTCTCGGACGCCGCGAAGAACCCACCGATGGAATAGAGGACTATTGCAACTACCTGGGAGAGGCCTTGGCGGCGGAAGGCGTGAACCTGAAATCCATCGGAGTGAGATGGGCAGAGATTGGCTGGCCGGGGAGCCGGAGAGAACTCTCCGCAAGTATTAACGACAAGAAAGACGTTTTTTTTCTGCTGCAGTACACCGCGCTGTCCTGGTCGCGCAGAGGATTTTCCATGCGCGCAGTGAGCGTTTTGAAAGCGCTCAAAAAAAACGGCGCGCGATGCGCGGTGGTATTTCACGAT
>JBBRPU010000083.1:0-11194 GCA_038227545.1 Candidatus Acidiferrales bacterium | reverse complement strand
GCGATCTTTGTACGAGCCGGTGGGATTGTAGTACTCCAGCTTCACCAGCACCTCGCCCATCGACGGCGTCACCACCTTCTGCAGCCGCACCACCGGCGTATTTCCGATCGCCTGCAAAACTGAGTCTTGAACTCGCATGGTGTTGGCCACAATTCTTCCCCTGGATTCCGCAGGAGCTTATGCCCTCAGCTTCATCATGGCAAGTTGCCGGGTGCCCCAAATCCTCCGTTTGAGTACCAACCTAACTTCTAACACTCGAACCTCGAGTTTCTGTCCTCCTCGTGCTCTTCCCCCCACTTTTCTGTAAAATCTCTTCACTCCAAGGAGAAGCCCCTAACAAATGTCCACGAAAATTACTCGAGTCCACGCGCGCCAAGTCATAGATTCGCGCGGTAACCCCACGGTTGAAGCCGACGTCACCCTCACCTCCGGCGCCGTCGGTCGCGCCGCGATCCCCTCCGGCGCCTCCACCGGAGAACACGAAGCCCTCGAACTCCGCGACGGCGACAAGTCGCGCTACCTCGGCAAAGGTGTTTTGAAAGCCGTCGCCAACGCCAACACCGACATCGCCAAAGCCATCGCCGGCATGGACGCCGCCGACCAGCGCGCCCTCGACCACAAAATGATTTCGCTCGATGGCACCCCCACAAAATCCCGCCTGGGCGCCAACGCCATCCTGGCCGTCTCCATGGCCGCCGCACGCGCCGCTTCCATCGCGCTCAAGCAGCCGCTCTACAAATATCTTTCCCGCTATTCCACCGACTCCTCCGCGAATCTCTTGCCCGTACCCATGATGAATATTCTCAATGGCGGCGCGCACGCCGACAGCTCCGTGGACTTCCAGGAATTCATGGTCATGCCCGTCGGCGCGCCCAATTTTTCCGAAGCCCTGCGCTGGGGCGTGGAAATTTTTCACGCGCTGAAAGCGGCGCTGAAAAAGCGCGGCTACTCCACCGCTGTCGGCGACGAAGGCGGCTTCGCGCCCAGTTGCAAATCCAACGAAGAAGCCATTCAGATCGTCCTCGAAGCCATCACCGCCGCCGGATACAAACCGGGCGAGCAGGTGCGCATCGCGCTCGATCCTGCCTCCAGCGAGTTCTACGACAAGGCCGCCGGCAACTACGTATTCAAGAAATCCGACAAATCGGTGCACAGCAGCAGCGAAATGGCCGCCTATTGGACCACTTGGGTGGAAAAATATCCCATCGTCTCCATTGAAGATGGCATGGCCGAAGATGATTGGGACGGCTGGAAAGAATTGACGCAAAGCGTCGGCGTAAAAAACAGCGGGAAAAAATCTATTCAACTCGTGGGCGACGATCTCTTCGTTACCAATACCGAAAGACTTGGCCGCGGCATCACCGAAGGCGTCGCCAACGCCATCCTCATTAAGCTGAATCAAATCGGCAGCGTCACGGAAACAATTGACGCCATCGAGCTGGCCCGCAAGGCCGGCTACAACTCCATCATTTCGCACCGTTCTGGCGAAACCGAAGACACCTTCATCGCCGATCTCGCGGTGGCCACCGCCGCCGGACAAATCAAAACCGGTTCCGCCAGCCGCACCGATCGCATCGCCAAATACAATCAGCTCCTGCGCATCGAAGAAGAGTTGGGCTCCGCAGCCCGCTTCCCCGGCGCGTCACTCTTTCGCTAGTCGGGTTGGGAACGCCCGTTCGAATTGGATGTCCCTAAAAATACCTATACAGTACATACACTTATATAGTATACTTTCGTGTGATCGTCGCTATACTCCCCGTTCCACTTCCCTCCGTCACATCCCTGCGCCAAATTCCTCGTTCCTATCCTCGCCTCTTCACTCTCTGCTGCGCTCTTGTTGAGAAGTGTACGCCTTTAGTTTCAACAGCTTACGCACTCTTGCGCGCTCTTGAAAACGATTTTTCGCCTCCTTACTCCTTTAGAAACAGGTGTTTACGCACTCTTGAGGCTTTTACTAGGGGGGTAATTCTCGCCGCCGGCAAATTTTGCTTCAGCCTCATTCAAAACGCCGAGCGGCACCCGCAGGTTGGTGGACTTATTCTTGGTGGGGTAGCTAGAACAGCCGCGAAATGTATTCGCGCATCTGGTGTTTCCAATACGGCCAGTCGTGCCCGCCTTGCGGGCCCCAGTCGTCCAGCGAGTGGCGTATTCCCTTGCTCCACAAAATTTCGGAAAGCCGGTAGCTCGGCCCGCTTTTTTCCCACGGTCCAGAGCCCGTGCTGATATGAATGTCGCAACTCGAAATCTCGTCCAGCAGCCACCCGTCGCTCAGGTTCGCCAGGTAATCCACTGGATTATTGAAGTAAAGATTGTCGTCGTACATCCCGTTCATGAAATTTCTCACGTCGTAAACGCCGGACATCGCCAGGCACCGTTTAAAAACGTCGGGATGCTTGAACAAGGTATTCGCCGCGTGATACGCGCCGAAAGACGCCCCCATGGTGGAAATCGCCACCTGCGACTGGCAGTTGTCCCAGATGAAGGGCACCACTTCTTCCCGCAGGTACGCGTCAAACATGGACTGCATGTAGCTGCGATGAAACGGATGCGCGCCCTTGTTGTAAAGCCCCAGGTGATTTGCGGAATTCACCGAGAAAAATTTGATCTTGCCGGCGTCAATAAAATCCGCCAGCGCGCCGATCATGCCCTGCCCTTCCAATTCCCACTCGTCGCCCGCACTGGTGGGAAATCCCATCAGCGGCGCACCCCAGTGCCCATATACCACTACACCCATGTCAATTCCAAGCCGAGAAGAATACCAGCGGTGATATTCGCGCTTCATAGAGCCTCTATTTCACAGAAGGGAAGAAATTATGCCAGCCGCGCAGCAGCGAAGCAATGCGTCGAAAGTGCTTGTGGTCCAGACGAGCGCTCCGCAGTGTCACCGGGCGTCTTTCTTGGTAAACTCGCGCATAAATAGGAACGTTCCACAAAAATAAGAGGAGACCATACCCATGGCCACGCCATCATCGAATACCCGGCCGACACCGGAACGCATTTTCAACACCTTGAACGCGTATCAACAATCGTTCGCGCTACGCACCGCCATTGATCTGGACGTTTTCACCGCTATTGCCGAAGGCTCCACCGAAGCGGCATCCCTGGCCACAAGAACCGGTGCCGCTGAGCGGGGCATTCGCACTCTGTGCGACTGCCTGACGATCTTAGGTTTTTTGACCAAGCAGGATGGGCGTTACGGCCTTAGCCCTGAGTCCGGCATTTTTCTCAACAAACGGTCCCCCGCGTACATGGGGGCGATCGCGGGATTCCTGGTCAACGACGTGATGACCAACAAGTTTTCGTCTTTGACCGCAGCGGTGAAAAAAGGCGGCAGCGCCGCCGGCCACGGCGACAACCAGGAAGAGAACGACGAGATGTGGGTCACCTTTGCGCGGACTATGGCGTCCATGACCATGCCGGCAGCCGCGTTTATCTCGCAGTTGACCGGGATGCCCCAGGGAAAACCGTGCAAAATCCTCGACATCGCCGCCGGGCACGGCATGTACGGCATCGGCATGGCCAAGAGCAATCCCAACGCTCAGGTTACCGCCGCCGATTGGCCAAATGTGTTGGCGGTCGCGAAAGAAAATGCGCAAGCTGCGGGAATCGCCGACCGCTACACTGCGCGGCCCGGCAGCGCCTTTGATACCGAACTGGGCGACGGCTACGACTACGTGCTGCTGACAAATTTTTTCCACCACTTCGATCAGCCCACCTGCGAAAAATTGATGAAGCGCGTGCACGCCGCGCTCAAACCCGGCGGTCAGGCCATCACCCTGGAGTTTGTACCCAACGAAGATCGCGTGACCCCGGCCATGCCCGCGATGTTCAGCCTGGTGATGCTGGCCACCACCGATTCGGGAGACGCTTACACGCTTGCGGAATACGAAAAAATGTTTCGCAACGCGGGCTTTTCCAAAACTACGCTGCACCAGATTCCGGAGATTCCCCAGCAGGTATTGGTTTCAGAAAAATAAATCTCAGCTCTCGGGTTGACTGAGTCTGACTGCCGGGTACGGTATTGACAACTAGCTCAAAAGCTACCAATATGCCTGTCCCCAGCCACTGATTGACCGGAGAACACATGCGACGAATCCTAGCTGCACCCCTAGCGTTAGTCTTGCTGTCCGCCGCTTCAGCGCTCGCACAAAGTCCCGCGCAGGCGAAGCATGACACCAACGACTCCGGATACGTCAGTCCTTATCTTCCAATCGCCAAAGCCAATCGCGTGCAGGATAGCCGCGGCTCGGAAAAGGATCTGGATAATCCCAAGGCGCGGCAGGAAGCGATACGCGAAAGCCGAGGCGGTAATCCTCTATTCAGGTTGCATGCCCTCCGGGAAGCGGCGCGGGAACGCGCTCACTACGGACACATGCTGCCCACCGCTGCCGCCGCCAGTGCCGCGGCTCCCGCAACGGCTTCGCTGGCAACCTCGTCCGCCGCGCTGGCCAGCGGCCATTGGGTGAACATCGGCCCCACGAAAAATGATTACATCCAGAATGGCGTGACCCTGCACGTAACCGACAGCGGCCGCATGCGCACCATTCTGATCAATCCGGAAAATCCCGACATCGTTTTTCTGCTCACCTCTTCCGGTGGCTTGTGGAAGACCGAAAATTTCTCTTCGCCGCACCCGCACTGGACTCCCAAGACCGATTCCACCTTCACCACTTCGGGCGGAGCCGCTGCTTTCGGCCGCACGCCGCAAACGCTTTACGTGGGACTGGGAGATCCCTTTCAAGGAGCTTCCGCGGGCGGATTCATGATCAAGTCCACCAACGGCGGCGACACATTCGGCGATCCTATCCCGTTGCCGAACGTCTTTACCATCCGAGACGTGAAGGTAGACACCAGCGGCCCGAAAGATACCGTACTGGTGGCCACCGATTTTGGTCTGTATACGTCCACCGACAGTGGAGCGACGTACAATCGCGCGCCGGATGATGTTTTTCTCGACCCCACTTCCGTGGGACTTTTCAGCAACACGGTGTGGAGCATCGTGCGCAGCAAGGCGGGTTGGATTCTGTCCACGGAGACCCCCTTCGTCGGCGATCCTACAGATGGCGTCGGCGCACTGGCAATTTCCAAGGATCACGGCCTCAGCTGGTTTCCCATCGCCAACAGCGGAAATGTTTTCACCGGAGCGGGCCGCACCACGCTCGGAGTAGGCCGCCCTGGTGACGATGTGGTCTACGCCTTCGCCGCGAACACCGCCGATTTTGCGCAACTGGATCTTTTCCGATCCACAAACGGCGGACAGAACTGGACGGCGTTGGACTTGCCGAATAAAACTCCCGTCAATCCTAATCCTGACCAACCGGACATGAATGTTATGGGCGGCCAGGCCTTTTACAACCAGATGGTACTGGTTGATCCTTCTGACAAAACGCGCAACAGCGTATATATCGGCGGGCAGTTGAGCTCCACTAAGAGCACCGACGGTGGCGCCACCTGGAAAGTCATCGCCAACTGGCTGGCGCAATTTGGATTGCCTTACGTACACGCCGACTATCACGCAGCGGCGGCGTTCGTGCCGGCAAAAGATGGCGACGACGATAAGGACGATCGCACGCCGTCTATGCTCATGTTCGGAACCGATGGCGGTTTGTTTGTCAGCTTCAACCACGGCAATACCTGGGATGATGACCGCAACGAAGGCGTCGTTTCTTTGCTGGGTTACAGCATCAATTCCAATCCGCAATCTCCCGACACCGCCATCATGGGTTTGCAGGATAACGGAACCTTTGTGCGCCGCGGTTCAAGCAAAGTCTGGGAACAGCCTATCGGCGGTGACGGTATAGGAACCGCGTGGAGCCAGGCGAACAATGACACCGTCCTCGGCACCGTGGAGTTTTCGCAGATTTTCCGTTCCTCCGCCGACAACCCTCTTTTGCAATCGCAGTTCGCCGACGCCAGCGCGGGCATTGATCCCGGGCCGCAGGGCGCTTTCACCACCTTCTTCACCTCATTGGCAACTCCCCATGCCGGTGCCGATCCGAGTGGCCGCGCGTTCTTTACCTACACGCATGCCGCGGTGTACCGCACCAACAACGGAGCGCGTCACTGGATGAGCATCGGGCAAAATGGACTCGCGGGGAAGCCCACCAAAGGCATCAGCGCGACGCGCGTATTTCGCGACGCCGTTCATGGTATTGGCGTCAGCCCAGAACCCAACGGCGGCCTCGAGCATGTCGCGGTGGTTTGCAGCGGCGGCTTTGTAGTGGTGACGCGCAACGGCGGCCATGGCTGGCACGAGGCGTCGCTGATAGACACGGTTCCCAACTGGCAGGGATTTAATTCCAGCGCCGAGTGGGCGGACAATCACGTTTTATATGTAGCATCGGAAAGTCCCTTCCCCGGCGCGCGCGTGGCCAAGTCCACCGACGGAGGCTTGACCTACCGCGACTCCAGCACCGGCCTTCCGGACCTGCCGATTAATCGCATTCTCGTCAGTACCGTGAGTCCGAGCACCGTGTATGCGGCCACCTTTCTAGGTGTGTACCGCTCGACTGATGCCGGAGCGACCTGGTCGCGATTCGGCACCGGTTTGCCGCAGGTTGAAGTTTTTGACATGTACATGCCGCCGGACGGCTCCTTCCTGCGCATTGCCACGTATGGCCGCGGCGTGTGGGAGACCAAGCCGTAACGCGAAATTTCGCTGCGGCTTTGAAAAACCACATGCTGCTTCGCCTTGCGCTGATCGTGCTGCTATGTGCCGGGAGCGCGTGCGCCGAAGAAACCCGGCAAGCCATTAAACTCGCCGATCTTCCATCCGCTGTGCGCGAAACCGTGACGCTGCAGCAGGCCGGCGGAAATCTGCTGCGCCTCGAAAAAATTGTTCTAGAAGGCATTCCGGTCTATGAGCTGGAATTCTCGAATGGTGCGGCAAGAAAAATCGTAGTGATGGACGCCACCGGGAAAGTTCTGGAAATCAGGCAGCCCGTTAAACTGACAGAAGTTTCCAAGGCCGCCCGGGCGGTAATCGAAAGCTCCGTTGGTAAGGGAAAATTTATTTCGCTGGAGTCCGTGAAAACGGAAGCGGGCATTGTCGCCGCCTACCAGGTGCAATTTGATGTGGAAGGCAAGAAAACGCTGTTGCGCATCAGGCCGGATGGAAGTCTGGCTCAGGAATAATTTCTCAAGCTTTGGCCTGGGCTTTGCGTAAATAATCGCCGGCGACTTTGGCGTAATCCGCGATGGCAATTTCCGGCTCCAGCAATTCCGGATGCCAGACTTTTTCCCACTCGAAGCAATACACGCCCTGGTAACCCATGGCCACCAGCGCGCGAATCTGCCGTTCGATCGGCACGTCGCCCTTGCCGGTAAGTACGTAGCGCCGGTCTTTTCCCTCCGGTCCCTCGGGCACGGAATCTTTCAGATGCGTATGCCGGATCCATTTGCCCAACTGCGAAACCGTGAACTCGGGCTCTTCGTGCGAAGTCGCGAACGTGTGATGCGCATCCCACAACAACCCCACGTGATCGGACTCGGCGCGCGTCAGAATTTCTTTCAGCGTGGGCGAATCCGTGAAATCCCCATGCGACTCAATGATGACGGTGACGTTTCGTGGCCGCGCATATTCACCGAGCTCGTGCATCCCTGCCGATACACGCGCAATCACTTCGTCGCGAGGACCCTTGATGTCATTTCCGAAAATCCGGACGTAGGGCGCTTCAAGCGCCGCGGCCAGATCAATAAATTTGCGCGCATCGGCAAGTTGTTCCGCGCGCTTGGCCGCGTCTGCATCGTGCATCGCGGAAGAGCTGCTCACGCAGGCGATCTTCAATCCGCGTGAGGCCACGTCGCGCCTGGCCTGCGGGATTTTGTCGGCAGCAAACTCCGGGCGCGCCGGCAAATTCAGCTCCCCCAGCATGCCGCGCAATTCCACGGCGGAGAAACCGTGCTGTTCCGCGAAATCCAAAATTTGCAGCCAGCTCCACTTGGGACAGCCCAGCGTGGAAAATGCCAGCGGCAAGCGCACCGGAGCGGCATGAGCAAACTGAGCACCGAGGGCAGCCATCGCCGTTGTGCTTACAAATCCGCGTCGCGTTAATTTCATTTTTCGTGTGCCTCAGGTGATGCGCGAAATTCTACCACCGTTATCTAGGGGCAGGCGTTCGCGGCCTTGCAAGAATTGCAAATGGCAGTAGGATGGAGCGTAGCCAACAGAAGTTATCAGCACACTGTAAACAGGAGACCACGAATGCGGCGTGAACATGCCTCCATGAAGGGCGGCGGATCCGTGAGCGTTTTGGAGCCCGGACGGCGCGATTTCCTCAAGGGCGTGCTGGGCGCGGGCGCACTTGTTTTGAGTGTGCGCTGGACGCCTGGAAATGTTCTGGCCGCGAACACCAGCGTGGATCCTTCGTCGGTGATGGCCAATGCGCCGCTGCACCCTAACGTTTACCTGGCGATTGACACCGATGGCACCGTGTACATCATCGCGCACCGCTCGGAAATGGGCAGCGGCAGCAAAACTGCCCTGCCTCGCATCGTGGCTGACGAGTTGGACGCGGACTGGTCGCGCGTAAAAATTGTGCAAGCGCCCGGCGATGAAAAATTTGGCGACCAGGATACGGATGGCTCGCATTCGGTAAAAAGTTTCTTCGATCCGCTGCGCGAAGCGGGCGGTACGGCGCGACTAATGCTCGTGCAAGCGGCCGCCGCGCAATGGGGCAAGCCGGTCACGGAGTGCCATACCGGATTGCACGAAGTGGTGCACACGCCGACGGGCAAGAAACTCGGCTACGGCGAAGTGGCAGCCGCCGCCGCAAAGCTGGAAGTGCCGAAAAAAGAGGACGTAAAATTCAAGCCGCGCAGCTCCTGGCGTTACATCGGGCAAGGTACGCCGAATTACGACCTGAAAGATATGTGCGACGGCAAAGCCGTTTATGGCCAGGACACTCGCATGGACGGAATGTTGTACGCCAGCGTCGCGCATCCGCCGGTTTTTGGCAGCACGGTGAAATCTGTGGACGATAAAGCCACGCTCGCGGTTGCGGGGGTGAAACAAACCGCGCGAATTGAGGGATTCAAGCCGCCGGTCGGCTACCAATCGCTTGGCGGTGTTGCGGTTGTAGCGGACAACACCTGGGCCGCGATGCAGGGCAAGAAAAAACTGAAGATCGAATGGGAAGCGAGCCCGCACAGCGCTTACAACTCCGACGCCTACAAAAAAGAATTGCAGGAAACGGCGCGCAAGCCGGGAAAAGTGGTGCGCGAAAACGGCAATGTAGACGCGGCATTTGCCAGGGGCGGCAAAATCGTGGAAGCGGAATATTACGTGCCGCTGCTGGCGCACGCTTCGATGGAGCCACCCGCGGCGCTGGCGGTCTTTCGCGACGGCAAAATCGAAACATGGGCGCCCACGCAGAATCCGCAGGGCATGAAAGAAGCCATCGCGAATGCCGTAGGTTTGAAAAAAGAAGACGTCACCGTGAATGTGACGCTGCTCGGCGGTGGATTTGGGCGCAAATCGTTTCCGGATTTTGCTGTCGAAGCCGCGGTCTTGGCAAAACAAACGGGCAAACCGGTGAAAGTGGTGTGGAGCCGCGAAGACGACATCAAGTTCGACACGTACCATTCTGTCGCGGCAATGTACATGAAGGCGTCGCTCAGTGATGATGGAAAACCGGCCGCGTGGCTGCAACGAACGGTCTTCCCGCCGATCGGTTCGACGTTCGATCCCAAAAACATTTATGCCCCGGCCGACGAACTGGGCCTGGGCTTCACCGACGTGCCCTTCGCGCTGCCGAATCACCGGGTGGAAAATGGCCCCGCTGCCGCCCATGTGCGCATCGGCTGGCTGCGCTCGGTGGCCAATATTTATCACGCCTTCGCGATGCATTCCTTCGCGGATGAACTGGCGCACGCGGCGGGAAAGGATCCGCTCGAGTATCTTTTGCAACTTCTGGGGCCGGACCGCGTAATTCCCAAGAGCGAATTGCCGAAGGATTATTCCAACTACGATGGAGACTACGAGCAATATCCTATTGATACGGCGAGATTCCGGCGCGTGCTGTCACTGGCGGCGGAAAAAGCCGGCTGGGGAAAACAGAAATCCGGGAATGGTTTTGGGATGGGCGTGGCCATGCACCGCAGCTTTTTGACGTATGTTGCGACCGTCGTGCAGGTAAGAATGGACGACGCCGGCCACGTGCAAATCAAACGGGTGGATACCGCGCTCGACGCCGGAACCATTGTGAATCCCGAGATGGCGCGGCAACAATTTGAAGGCGCGGCGGTGATGGGCACAACGCTCGCGCTGTATGGCGAGATCACCGCCAGCAACGGCGCGATTGAACAATCTAATTTCAACGACTATCAGATGGCGCGCATGAAAGATGCGCCGCGCGAAACGTTTATCCACATCGTGCCGAGCGAAGCGCCGCCGGCGGGAATTGGCGAGCCCGGGCTGCCGCCATTTGCTCCGGCGTTGTGCAACGCCATTTTCGCAGCCACCGGCAAGCGCATTCGCGAGCTTCCGTTAAGCCGCGCGGGGCTGGCCTGAAGTATTCATTGCGGGATTTTTGGCTGATTCGCCGCCTAGGTTGACGTAGAGATGACTGTCTTACTCCACGTAAAACATCAACAGCACGCCTAAAATAATCATGATAGAGGGCCAGAGCTTGGCAAAAATTCCCTGCCAACCGGTGCGTAATTCAGACAGACCTTTGGTCACGCCAATGCCGAAACCCGCCGCAGTGTAACTGAGATGCTCGTGTTGGATTCGCGCCATGCGTTCCATGTGGCCGGCGCCGTGCATGCCGCCCTGGTGGTCGTGGAAAAGCAAAATAATCGAGCCGGCAATGGCGAGCACAGGAAATACCCAACCCGCCCACATGGCTTTCAACGTCCCTCGCGCACGGAGAAATTCAATGGTGCCCAGTCCCAGCAGAATTATCGCGAAGGATTTGTGCTGGCGCACTTCGGCGTGATTGCTGAGGCCGAAGAGCCACGACTGCGGGCCGAAAGGCCATAATTCCGTGTCGCTGAAAACCAGTACGAAGAGTCCGGCGAGCAGAAAGCAAACCGGCCAGGCGTAACGAACATTCGGCCAGCGCGCGCCGAGACGGTCTTGCGCCAGGATGAAAATTCCCGCGAGCACCACGAAAAAACCCGCCAGGTGATGATTGAATTCGCTCTCGCGTTTATCCGCCGCCATTTTTTCGGGAGAAGGCTCGTTTGCTGGCAT
>JBBRPU010000082.1:0-11214 GCA_038227545.1 Candidatus Acidiferrales bacterium | reverse complement strand
GCCCACACAATGTCGTATTTTCGGTCGAACGTCACGAACATCAGGCACGGGGACGTCGATTGGCACGTGAACCAGTGCATGCTTTTGCTCGGCATCATGGCAAAGCCGGCCGGTCCCAGAAGCTGATCAGACATCCCGTCCATGCCCGTCAGGACTTCGCCGCGAACCACGAAGAATTGCTCTTCGGCAGTGTGGTAGTGCGCTGGAGTGCGGCAACCCGCAACAGCCTCCAGAAGAAACGTGGATGGCCCCGTGTCGGGATCCCCGCTCTCCCGCGCGACTTTCAAACATTCTGGCTCCCCATCGAAGACGAGCTTGGCGGCAGCCAGAGGCGTGACCACGCCAGGATGCGCAGCTTGTCCATGCAAAGTGAGCGCCGCAGCCGCAAGTACGATTGCCAATGGAAAAATTTGATAGAAAATTCCGCCAAACTTTCCGGAAATCACGATGCTATTTTTCACGGTGATACTCCCATTAAAGCTAAAATACACTCATGCTCATACTGCTACTCCTTCTGACAACCGTTCCCTTCCAGCAAAGCCCCGCGCCCGATCCTGGCGTCGTTTCCCGCGGCGACCACGCCATGGGCTTCTCCCATGAAACCACCGTCCATCATTTCCGCCTCTACGAATCCGGCGGAGCCATCGAGGTCCTGGCCAACGACCCTGCCGACTCCCGTAGCCGCGATGAAATTCGCATGCACCTTTCTCACATCGCTAAATTATTTTCCGCGGGCGATTTTAACGTCCCCATGTTTATTCACGATACAACGCCGCCCGGCGCTCCCACCATGACCAGGCTGCGCGCGCAGATTCACTACCGCTTACAACCAACGCCGCGAGGCGCAAAGATCATCATCAGCGCCAAAAACCCCGAAGCCATCACCGCCATTCACGATTTTTTGCGCTTTCAAATCACCGACCACAAAACCTCCGACTCCCCAGAAGTGCACTAGCCCGGCCACACGCTTTTCGGGCCTTATCCATTGTCGACCTTCTTCAACAGCGGCCCCAGCACATACGCCACAAAAAATCCCGCACCGTACATCGCCGCCGAAAGCCACAGCATAACCTTGCTCAACCGGCTTGCATCCTCGCAAGCTGTGGAATTTCCCGGCGCGCACGCTTGAGCCCTCCATCGCGGCGCAAAGTAATACATATTCACGAAGCTGAGCGCGATCAGCGCGCCCGAAACAAGAAATGTCCACTGCTTGTGACGTGACAGGGCCACCAGCCACGGCAGCGCCGATAACGTCGAAGCCACCGAAGCCCCCAGTCCCGCAAGCACCAGCAGCGATGGCAACGCGCAGCACAGCAGCGTCCCGGCCGAAGTAAACAGCGAAAAATAACTCATTGCCGCCGCCGACACCGGACTCCTTCCCAACGCCTTCATTCCTGTTCCTCCGCGACCGTCCGGTAACGGATCGCATCCGGCAATTTGTTCTTCGCCGCTTCCGGTATAGTTCCCTGCACCACTATCGTTTTCCCATTCATGCCATTCACCTCCGGCGCCGTCGCATTTTCCGGCATCAGATTCAGCACGTCATTCGAACCGGAAATCTTCAGCTGCGCCTTTCCGCTCTCCACCAGCACTTGCCCTGCGATCACCGCGTTCGACTGTTTCATCGTGAATCCATTCTTCGTGATCGCCTCCTGCAACTGTTTCAGCGTCGCCGTATTTCCCGGCTTCATCTTGATGGTCGCCAGCCCTTTTTCCAGGCTCACCTCCACCGCATCTACTCCCGCCACCGACTTCAATGACACGCGCACGGCGTGTGCACACACTTCTCAATCCATGCCGAAAATCGTCATCTCCAGCGACCTGATTTCCGCCTTCGTCGGCAACGCCATCAACGCAACCGCCAGCACGAGCGCAACGCTCAGCAAAATGGACTTCCTCATCGCTTCTCCTTGGAATGCTGAAATAGCAGGTAGCTGAAATTAATCGCGAATCGCACGCGCTCTTTCGGAAACGAAGCGCCCACATCCCGATAAATCGGGAACTGCGCTCCAAAGCTCACCGTGTAGTTGCGGAAAATTCCCAGCGCGGTCGGCCCCACGAACAGTTGATGCGCCTGCGTCCCGGCAACCGCCGCCCCTCCCTCCACAAATCTGCCCGACCGCTCGCCCACCAGCTCACCAAACAGCCGCCAGTCCCATTTATCTGGCGGCCTGCGCCACTTCGCCGGCCGGTAGCCGTACACCACGCTGTAATCCACCACATCCGGTCGCCTATCCCCGTTGCGCTCGAAAAATTTTGTGAACGTGCCGCCAATCCAGATGTAATTGCTGCGCGAAGCCCTCCCCGTCACCGCGCCAAACATCGTGCCCGGAGCATTTGTCGTGCGCGCAATCCCCGCAAAGCCCGATTGCGGCCCTGGCACCGCCAGCCCCGCAAACGCGGTGCTCTCCAGCCGTGTACCCACCTTGGTAGCCCGGTGCTGGAAGCGCCACGCCACCTTCGCATCAAAATCATCGCCTGCCTGGATTCGCGTGGGACTGAGCGTTGCATCCCCGAAAACCACCGGCGCGGTGAATGACACCGTCACATGCGGCGTAATTCCATACCCGATCAATTCCCGGAATGACGCCTGAGAATCAAACTCATTCGTTCGCCCGAACACCCCGCTGTCAAAACTCCATTCCCCCTGCGAATTCGTGGGCGTCGCCAGTCCGAACACCGGCCCGTGCCCATCCGCAAATCCACAAACTGCCGACACCAGCGTCGCCAGCAATACCGATATGCCACGTTTCATAGATTCCTCCGTTTGCATGCACTGACACACCTCCACACCCATCGCGTGCGCGCGCAAACCAACGGAGTCAGATTCTAAGGATGGAATTTAATTCGAGGACTAAACCCGGCGGACTGGGGTGCTCCAAAAAGCTCACGCCGTCATACTCAGTAAAAACTTCTCTACATAAAGGTTCGGAGGTTGCAATCGCCACCAGCGCCACATCCACCTGCAAACTCTGCGTCACCTTTACAACGTCCGCCACCTCAGGCGCGCGATTCATCGTGTGCCTGCAGCACGAGTGATTGCCCACGCCCATATCGCAATCCCCGCCCATCTTCTTACAACACGCCATCTCCGCGTCCGTCATCGCCGCGGTAGGCACGCAAGCCAATACCGGCGCCCCCACCCAGATCAAGGCCGCCAGCACAAAAATGATCCGCCGAGTCATCACAATACGAAGCGTACTGCGATTCCCCTTCGCCCGCAATCACCCGTGGCTATTTTCCTCGTCTCGCTGCTTTGATGGACATTTGGCATTCGCGTAAGAGCAGAACACGCAGCAGTCGCCCGCCTTAGGCCTCAGCACCACTCCGCACCCGCGGCACTTGTAGAAGTACAGGCAACTATCTGTCGGCACCGTTTCTTCGGCGCTGTGCCCGCATTCCGGGCAAATAATCGTAGCCAAGGTCATTGTCGCATCCACCCCACTCTGCTTCCGCGCCGCGCTGATTCTCTTGAACTGTTCAGACCGACCGAGCTGGAGAACTCGTGAAATAAGCGATCACAAAACCGGAGATTCCCGAGCAATGCAATAAATGGACATCCCCGAGTCACCTCCAGCCCAAAGACTTCACTGATATGAATGCACGCGCGCCCGCACATCAAAGTAGAAAAACAAGACGCTTGCTGATATTCTTTGTCAGAAATGACTATCAAGCGGACTAAACTTCAGAAAACTGTCAGCCGCGCAGCGACCATCATCGCGGGACATCTTAAAACTCTGTCGCCCGCCGAAGCTAAGGCCCTGCGCGCGGATCTCGGTAAGTTGGCCGCTAAATCTTCCCGCTCCGCAAATCGCGGAAAAGCTTCAAGAGTTCGCCAAATCGGGGATCCTCGTCCTTTATCCCGTGCTTCCGCAAAACACTCATAAACTCCCGCTCGTCCCCAAATTCGAAAATCGGTTCAAGCTCACGCAATAAGGCGTGATGCCGGCTAGTGTAGGCAATAATGTACTTTACTCAGTGTATGGAGCAGGCATATTGAGTTTCGCCGAGAAGCGGCAAATGTTTGATTGCGCAATTATGAGTCGTTTGAAGATTGGACATAGTCAATTAGACGCTCGTCTTATCGGCAGGGGACTTATGTCGTGAGCCATACCGCCAATATGGATGAGAGTTTTGACACGGCAAAGAGGGGCGTTTTTGCTGTGGGTACGCTTCTTTGTTGCTCAGTTGCGGCATTTGAACTTGAGGTTAAATGGCGCAAGCTCAGAGCGCGGCCGGAGATAAATATTAGCTACTTTAAGGCCCATGAGTGCGAACATGCCTCGGGGCAATTTGAAAAGTTCGTCCGTGATCGGAAGAACATCTCCCCAGCTGAGAGAGAACTACTTAATTCTATTAGCCTGAAATTTATCAGCCTCATCAGATATGGAGAAAATGTGACTCTTCAGGGCCTCGGCGTCGTTCAGGAAGATTTTTATTCAGTAATTGCTGATGAGCGCGCCCGATTGATACTCGGGGAAAGCCCGTACCGACTGGCCTACAAAGCCTCGTATCTCCAAGCGCCATGGACAATGAAGTACACGAAGTTACGGGTCCTGGAGGACAAGAGGAAGAAATTCAATAGCAGTCCAACCCATAAGTCTGTTGGTTTTTTCGTGGATGAGTGCGAAGAATATGGTGAATTAGCTGGTCCAGAATATGACGAACTTAAAACAACTCATCCGCAAGCCCGAGAATACTTACATACGTTCTCTAAGGGAGACGACAAAGAATTTGATATTTTACAAGCCGCTGACGCGTGGGCTTTCGAATGTCGCCGAAGATTGAACATCCATTTAGGCCAATACCCTGGTCCTCCCAGAGAGCAATTCCGAATACTGGACCAATCCAAAAAGATTTTCATTGTTACAATTCTTGACAAAAATAATCTGCGGAAAATAGTCGAAGACAATGAGCCGGGTAAGCCACTTAATTTAGACAAAATAATGGAGATGGAAATAAATGAAGACATCAAATTCCGAGTTTGATGCGTTTGACAAGGCATTCAAGAAAACGCTCTCGATGTCTCGTGAGCATTTAAAGAAAGCATAAGAAAAGTGGAAAAACGGGAAATGAAGGTCACTCAATCTTCTTCCCGCGAGGCAAACTTTCAGGGCTTAGTTAATCTGGGAGGACCCTCACCTTGCCACTGGACCCCGGCATAGGTTAGACACTTTCCTGGGAAGTGAGAAGCGACGAGATATCCCCTCTCAAATGTAATCGCTAAGAGGGGCTTGCAAGTGCTCGACTGACCGTATTGCCTCAATTCCTCATCTGCAGGTTGACTTTGCTTCGGCACCGAATAACATCTAAAATTCCAGAACAAACTCGTATGAATACTCCTACGTTAGCTTTCCATCGTCACTCCCGCTTCCAATCACTGTGCGCATGCATCTTGTTTTTACTCGCCATCAGTGTCTCCACCCCCGCCGAGCCACCCATCCGCGTCGCCGTCGTAGGCCTAGTCCACGGCCACGCCAAGGGCTTCCTCAACTCTCTCTCCAAAAATGAAAGCGCCACCTTGGTCGCTATCGTGGAGCCCGACGAATCTCTCGCCCGAGATTACGCCGCCAAATTCCATCTCGACTCCGCCCTCTTCTACCCCGACCTCGAAAAGATGCTCACCGAGCGCCACCCCGACGCGGTCCTCGTGTACACCTCCATCGCCGATCACCGCAAAATTATCGAAGCCGCCGCCCGCCACCACATCAGCTCCATGGTGGAAAAGCCTCTCGCCACCACCCTGGAAGACGCCCTCGCCATCCGCGACCTCGCCCGCACGCAAAAAGTCCACGTCCTCGTCAACTACGAGACCACCTGGTACGCCAGCAATCACGAGTTGTTCATTCAGGGGAGTGCGCACGGTAGGGTGGGCAACATCCGCAAAGTCGTCATCCACGACGGCCACGAAGGCCCGAAAGAAATAAACGTCGAACCCGAATTTCTAAGCTGGCTCACCGACCCCATAAAAAACGGTGCCGGCGCCCTCTTCGATTTCGGCTGCTATGGAGCCGACCTCACCACCGTGCTGATGCACGGCCAGCCGCCCCTCAGCGTCACCGCCGTCACGCAAACCGATAAGCCCGAAATTTATCCCCGCGTGGACGACGACGCCACCATCATCCTGCGCTATCCCAAAGCCCAGGCTGTGCTCATGCCTTCCTGGAACTGGCCCTTCTCGCGCAAAGATTCCGAAGTCTATGGCACCGCCGGATACGCCATCACCGTCGGCCCCGATCATCTCCGCGTCCGCTATCGTGGACAGGAAGCCGAAACGCAAATCACCGCTCCCCCGTTGGCCACCGCCGAAAGCAATTCGCTGAACTACCTCGCCGCCGTCCTCCGCAACCAAATAGATCCCGAGCGCGACGGAGACCTCTCCTCCCTGAAAACCAACCTCATCGTTATGCAAATCCTCGACGCCGCCCGTCGCTCCGCCCAAACCAATCAAACCGTCACCCTCGCTCCGCTCCCCAACGACTAGCTTTCGTCACCCAAAACGGCAGTCACTCAGTTTTCTCTTACCTTTAAAGTTGCTAATCTTCCATCACAGCCTTACCATCGGTGTTAGTCCCAAGCCTGCAGCGTCCGGGGGCATATGGCTATCCCAAAGCCTGGTACAACTCCTATAGAACGCATCTTCCGCGCGGTATTCCATCGCGAGATGACCCCACCAGAACGCCGCATCCTTCTGCGCGTCCCCCGCAAGGCCAAATGAGCCCCAAAACCGAACAGGCACCGCTCTGCCTTGCGAGCAGATTGTCATCCATATGCTCCCCTTCTGAACGCCGAGCCCGCATCAGCCTTGCATCCAGCAAAGCTTAACGCCGCGATCTTTTCCACAGTACAGCCGCCCCGAACCATCACGATCTGTACCTCAGTACAGTAGTAATTACATGTCCAAAAAGTAAACTACAAGGAACGTAAAACAAAAAATGTACCGCTCCGTGTCGACCAGTTTCCGCCTGTCCGTCCAATCCCAGACCTCCGCCATTCTTCCGGCCCAAAAGCCCCCGTGCTCTTATCATCCTGTTCACTCTTGCTTAAAAGTGAAGCTCTTTAATCTCAACAACTTACACACTCTTGAACGCTCTTGCGCATCAATTTTTTACCTCTATCCCCTTTGCATTCAATTAATTATGGACTCTTGGGCTAAAAAGGTAGGGGGTAATGCAGAAAATGGCACTTTCCCCCGTTTCCCCCTGGCCACACCCCACCCCCCAGCCACTTTTCTTCTACTCGCCCCCGCCATAGAATGCGTGCACAGAAATGTCACTCTCCTCTCCCCGGAACGCCGCGGCGAAAACTTGGATAACCGGGGCCGCCGCGCTGCTGGCCGCCTCCGCCGCCCTCGCGCAAAGCGGCATCACCGTCCCCAACGCCACCATCGCCTCCGACACCCAGGCGGTCTACTCCGAAATGACTACCTCCAGCGAAGTAGTGAGTACCCTCAAAAAGGGCGACGCCATCATCGTGGACTTCGAAATCAAAACCACCTTGAAATGGTGCAGCGTCCGCCTTGCTGGCCAGGCCACAAAACTGGGATTCGTTCCCTGCCAGCGCCTCACCCGCCAGCAGCCGCCCATCGCCAACTCCGCCCCGGCATCCGGCTCCGCATCCGAACTTGGCGCAACTCCAACTTCACAACGCGGCGAAAAAATTGTTCCCGCTTCACCGCCACCCGTCCGCGCCGTGAACGGCTACGCCGAAATTCAGAAGCAAGTCGTCCGCGAAGACTCCATAGACATTGCCAAGCTCGCCGAACTGGAAGCCGCCGCCAAATCCGGCTCGACCACCGCAATGAATCGCGCCGCCATGGGCCACTACGCCGCCGGCAACTTCGAGCTCGCGCGCAACAGCCCCGACGAAGCCATCGAGCAATACCAGGCCGCGCTGAATCTCGCCTCGCGCGACTCCGGGCTGCAGCTCGCCAATTTATTGAACCTCGCGTATGTGCACGTGGTGCGCGGCCAATATTCCACCGCGCTCGAATATCTCGATCGCGCCCGCAAAATTTCGCCCCACTCGGTCGGTGTTGCGCGCCTCTCCGGCTGGGCCTACTCCGGCATGAATCGCTTGCCGGAAGCCACCGCCGAGTGGCAGCGCGCGCAAAAAATCGAGCCCAGCGCGGAAGTTGCCCAGGCCCTCGAAAGAATTGAGCGCGATCAGACCGCCGAAACCGATTTTCGCGAAGGCCAGACTCATCATTTCAGCGTGCACTACCAGGGCAGCGCCTCACCGCAACTGGCCGCGGAAATTTTGCGCACCCTCGAAGACCATTTCCGCACCCTGCAATCGCAATTGCATTTCGCGCCCGCCGATTCCATCTCCGTGGTGCTCTACACCCAGGAAACTTTTCGCGACATCACTCGCGCCCCCGGCTGGGCCACCGCCCTCAATGACGGCCGCATCCGCGTCCCCATCCAGGGTCTCGCCTCCGTCACCGATGAGCTCTCGCGCGTGCTCATGCACGAGCTCACCCATAGTTTTATCACGCAGAAAACTTTGCGCCGCTGTCCCACGTGGTTGCAGGAGGGTCTGGCTCAATACATGGAGGGCCGTCGCAGCGATTACTACGCGCACGCCCTCATCGAGACCTACGACCAGCATTCGCACGTCCCGCTGCAGCGCTTGGAGGGCTCTTGGTCCAAGTACCCCGCCCCGCTCGCCAGCTATGCGTACGCCTGGTCGCTCGCCGCTACGGAAACCATTGTCGCTAGCTCAGGGATGTATGGACTGGAGCGCTTCTTCGAACACTTTTTGAACGACACCAGCGTGGATCTCGCGCTGCGCGAGGCGCTGCAGATAAATTACGCCGACCTCGAGCGCAACACCGCGGAGTACCTGCGCCGCACCTATAAATAGCCTATAAGTAGAAGCCTTCAGACGCGATATTCTGCGATTTAGGAGGCCAGTGGCTGCGTCTGGAGAGGCCGTTTGCGCTTCCACTGGTAGTCTTTGCGCAGCAGCGCCTGGTGTTTTTTGGTTTGCGATTCGAGTTCCCGGAAAGCCTGCTTGCAGGTCGCGGGAAAATTCTTGCCCGTGCCCGTGGCGTGCAGCGTTCCGGTGGGCAGCGAAAGATTCAGGGTGCAGGAATATTCCTGTTTGTGCGCGTTCACCGCGAATACGCCGTGCAATTGAATCAGATCCGGCGCGTAAACTTTTAGCAGTTTATTTAATTTTCCAACGTGATGCTGGACGTCTTTTTCGACCGGTTCCTGCGACTCGACATGCTTGTAGCTGATGGACAATTTCATCAGGAGCACCCGTAGTTTTTTTGGAGGTCAAGCAGGCTCGACTTGATCTGCTTGTATTGGGACGGACTAGCGGCACGGAACTTTGTTCAACGGCAAACAAGAAGCTCACCAGCCGAGACTAGCAGCCTGCTCAGTGGGCGGCAATCAGGTTTTTATCGCAGCCCACCGGCGTTGACAGTAAGCGACACGTCAACCTAATGTCGAGTTCGTAAGCGCACTTCGCATCGGGAAATATGGCCACACGACAACGAAAAACGCCGCCGGCACTCTCTTCGGACGCCAGCACAAATCCGAACAGCGTGCCGTTTCTAAAAATTGGACCGGCGGGCTGGGCATATAAGGATTGGGCCGGCTATGTTTATCCGCAGCCGCGGCCGAAAGATTTTCATCCCGCCACCTTCCTGGCTGAATATTTCGACACCATCGAAATCAATACTTCGTTTTACCACCCGATGAAAGCGGAGCACGCCGCGCAGTGGATCGATCGCGTAGCGGCCAATCCGCGATTCGTTTTCACCGCCAAGCTGTGGAAGAAATTCACACACGAACATGACGCCAGCGTTGCCGATGAGCGCGAGGCTCGCGCGGGTCTCGACATTTTGCACTCCGGCGGCAAGCTGGGCGCTCTGCTGCTGCAATTCCCTTTTTCGTTTCATCGCGAACCAGAAACTATCGCCTATCTGCAAAGCGTTCTGAAACGGTTTGCCAGCTACCCGCTGGTCGTGGAAGTGCGCCACTCTTCGTGGAATATTCCCGCCACGTTTGATTTGTTACGGGAGCACCACGCGGGGTTCTGCAACATAGATCAGCCCATCATCGGGCGTTCGCTGGAACCTTCCACCGCCGCGACCGCCCCAATTGGTTATGTGCGTTTGCATGGACGGCGCTACGACACCTGGTTCACCGACGATCCCGAAGTTGCTCCCCATGAGCGCTACAACTATCTTTACTCCAACGAAGAGCTGGCGCCGTGGGCCTCACGCATTCAAAAAGTAAGCAAGCAGGCCGGAACGGTTTTTGTCATCACCAACAATCACTATCAGGGCAAAGGCGTGGTCAACGCCTTGCAGTTGATCAACATTCTGACGAAATCAAAAGTGAACGTGCCGGAGCCTCTGCGGCAACACTTCCCGCAACTCGACTCCATCGCGGCCACGGCGGCCGCCGCGCCCACATTGTTTCCGCTAGCCGCAGCGATAACGCCGGACTCGCAGTGAGATGTGAACTTCGCAGTGAAGTGTGAACGTAACGGTATAATTTGATGGTGCGACGCGAACAGAAAACTCGTAAACGAGCCGCCACCTCTGCGACTGACCGCACTCTGCGTAACGTGGGACTGGCGCGGGCGCTTTCCAAGCTGGGTTACTGCTCGCGCAGCCGCGCCGAGCAGTTGATACATAGCGGACACGTTCGCATCAATGGCGTGGTGCGCAAGAACGCGGAAACTCCCGTGCATCTTGGCAAGGACCGGCTGGAGATAGATGGCGAGAAGATTCAGGCACGCGAAAAGATTTACCTGATGCTGAATAAACCGCGAGGAGTGGTCACTACCGCGAGCGACGAACACGGCCGTGAAACCATTTATAACTACCTCGACAAGAAGTTGGAATGGGTCGCGCCGGTGGGGCGCCTCGACAAAGCCAGCGAAGGGCTGCTGCTGGTCACCAACGATTCAGAATGGGGCGCGCGCATCACCGCGCCGAAATCGCGAATAGAAAAAACCTATCACGTGCAGGTTTGCGGACAATTGACCCCTGCACAAATCAAAAAGCTGGAAGCTGGTTTTGCGGTACGCGATGGCGAGTTTCTGCGCGTGCAAGCAGCGAAACTATTGCGAGCGGGCCAGCGTAACTGCTGGGTCGAAATCGTTCTCGACGAAGGACGCAACCGGCACATCCGGCGAATGTTCGAAAGCATGGGAGTCGAGGTGCTGCGATTGATTCGCGTAGGGATTGGC